>JBJSWM010000869.1:0-2651 GCA_046085865.1 Pirellulaceae bacterium | reverse complement strand
GCCGAAGCGAGCGATGTTGCGAATGCGATCCTCGATGGTGCGGATGCGTGCATGCTCAGCGGTGAAACCGCCATCGGGGAATACCCGGTGGAGTCGGTGGAGATGATGAACCGCATCATGGTCAGTACCGAACGGATGCTGAAGGATCTTCCCGGCAGCGCCCCCAACCGCACGGTCGATCGCGTCCATCCGGTCACCTCCGCCGTCACCTACAACGCCGCCAATATCGCCGAAAGCATCCATGCCAAACTGGTGGTGGTGGCGACGCATACCGGCGGTACGGCGTGGGTGAAAGCCAAACAGCGCAATTTCATCCCGACGCTGGGGGTCAGCGATTCTCCCGCCACGCTACGCCGCATGGCACTTTTTTGGGGGATCATGCCGCTGTGGATCGAAAAGATCGATGAACCCCAAAAGCTGATCGATGCGGTGACGCAGTGGGGCCGCGATCAAGGACTGCTGCAGCCTGAAGACCGCGTCGTCTACGTCACCGGCACCGGCATGCTCGATAACACCCACAATCTGCTGGTGGTCCACCAGGTCCCCGCAGGCTGATCGCGTTGACGCTCGGTCGATACGCCGTTACGATTGAGGGATCGACTGAACGCAACTGCAAGCCTGCAAGCCCTCCGGGGTGCAGCCAGTCTTTCAAGGAACCGAATGGCTGCGGCCTTACGGTGAGAAGGAAAACGAACGAGCTACCTGATGCACCCCAGCAACCGCCTGCGACTGCTTGCTCTCCTACTGCTCCTTACCGAGGGTCGGAGCTAGCTTGCCCTTCAGGCAACCATCCCCGAAACAGCTTCCGACCCCGCAGCCAACCGCTTCGGGGTTTTTTCTTGGTTCCCCAAAACTCGCTCAACCATCGAACCTCTCCCATCGCATCAGGAAGCCGAATCCCATGACCCCGTCGAATTCCAGCGCCTTGTCCAAAACCCCTGTCCGCATTTTTGATACCACGCTGCGCGATGGCGAACAGTCGCCGGGGTGCAGCATGAACCTCGCTGAAAAGCTGAAGGTCGCTCAGGCCCTGGTCGATCTGGGGGTCGATGTGATCGAAGCTGGATTCCCGATCGCCTCCCCAGGTGATTTCGAAGCGGTGCGAGCGATTGCTGAGGCGGTGCGCGGGCCCAGCGTCTGCGGGCTGGCTCGCTGCAACGATCAGGATATCGATCGCGCCTGGGAAGCGCTCAAGGGAGCCGAGTCGCCCCGCATCCACGTCTTCCTGGCCACTTCGGCCATCCACCGTGAATTCAAACTGCGGATGACGCAGGAGGAGATCGTCGCTCGAGCTGTCGCGGGGGTACGACGCGCCGCCAATTATTGCGATGATGTCGAGTTCTCGCCGGAAGATGCCGCGCGAACCGAAATCGATTTCCTCTGCCGCGTCGTGGAAGCGGCCATCGATGCCGGTGCCACCACGATCAATATCCCCGACACCGTCGGCTACACCACCCCCGCCGAAATGCACGAACGGATCGCGACGCTGATCGCCCGCGTCCCAAATATCGATCGCGCCATCATCAGCGTCCACTGCCACGACGATCTGGGCCTGGCGGTCGCCAACAGCCTGGCCGACGTTCAAGCTGGCGCTCGGCAAATCGAATGCACGATCAACGGGATCGGCGAACGCGCCGGCAACTGCGCGCTGGAAGAAGTGGTCATGGCGATGCGCACACGCGAGGATCTCTTTCCTTTCACCAACCGGATTGTCACCGAGCGATTGGTGCCCACCAGTCGCCTGGTCAGCCAGATCACCAGCATGGATGTCCAGCGGAACAAGGCGATCGTCGGTCGCAACGCCTTCGCTCACGAATCAGGCATCCACCAGGATGGCATGCTGAAAGAACGACGCACCTACGAAATCATGCGCCCGGAAGATGTCGGGTTCCAGAAGACCGATCTGGTGCTGGGAAAACATAGTGGAAGAGCCGCGTTGGCTGACCGAGCGAGGACGCTTGGGTTTCATCTGACGGGGGAGCAACTGCTGAGGATTTTTGATCAGTTCAAACAGCTGGCCGACAAGAAAAAGGAGATCTACGACGGCGATATCGTCGCCCTCATCCAGCAGCAGCTCAGCGATGTCCAGCAGGAGGGATGGGTTCTGCAGGAGTACCATTCCCACACCTCCAGCGGCCATCCGCCCAAGGTGTCGCTGACCCTTTCGATCGGCGGGGAAAGCCGCAAGGCGGAGGTGGAACGAGGCGACGGGCCGATCGATGCGGCGTTCTGGGCGGTGGAGCAGATTACTGGCGTGGGATTCACCTGCCGCGACTTCCGCGTCCGCAGCGCCACAGTCGGCCAGGACGCTCAAGGGGAAGTGACGCTGGAGATCGAGCATGAAGGAATTGGCTACCGAGGCGTCGGCGTCTCCACCGACACCATCGAAGCGACCATCCTCGCACTGCTCAATGCGGTCAATCGCGTTCTCGCGGAAAAGGAGCTGCGCCGCCAGGGCCGATTGAATCCACAAGACGCCTGACGACCCCACCAGCCCCCTCACGCCCTACCTCGCGTGACCAACCAACTTCACCCTCCCCCTGGGAGGGTCGCGAGGAACGAGCGGGGAGGGTCTTTTTCTTAGGCTCTAGCCCCTCCCCCCGCAACAGACTCGCAGTCCAACTTCACCCTCCCCCTGGGAGGGTCGCGAG
>JBJSWM010000868.1:0-1346 GCA_046085865.1 Pirellulaceae bacterium | reverse complement strand
ATCCACCATCTGGCGATGGCGGATGATGCGGGATGGACGTCGTTCGAAGCTCTCCACCGCTTGGCAGCGGTGGCTACCTGAGTGTAGGTACAAACCGTTTGGCAGAAAGCTCCCCGTAGCGACCATCGCCAGATGGTGGATCGGTTCTTGCTGGTTTTCCTCTGCGGGGAGGCACCGGCTATCCTCACGGCGGCTACCCCGGGGCAATGGTGCAGGTTCCTTGCACCCGACGCGTTAGGTGCTCTACCAAGAAGATCGACTCTGGGCGACACTGGGAACTAGGAAGCGTCATACCGAATTGATGATGGCTTGGTAAGGCTTGGATCCAGGAAAGGCGGGCAGGAAGGTGGAGTCATTTGGAGACAGATTGGCGGATGCGGTTCGGAGAAAACGCAATGGGGTTTGCGTAGGACTCGACCCGCATTGGAAACACATGCCACCATCGATACGGGAGGCAGCGTCGACTGACCCGGTCCGAATTGGTCGATCGATCAGCTCCTTCTGCCAAGACGTCTTGGATGTGGTGGCCCCGTTAGTTCCGGTGGTCAAACCACAGGCTGCGTTCTTTGAACGCTGGGGGTTGGCAGGAATGGCGGCGCTGGATGAGACGTTGAGGAAGGCGCGGAATAAAGAGCTTCTGGTCATCCTGGATGGCAAAAGGAACGATATCGGCTCCACTGCCGAAGCCTACGCCGAAGGGTATTTGGGATCGGCTCCAGAGCACCCTTGGGGTGCAGATTCTTTGACGGTCAGCCCCTATCTAGGCGAAGACAGTCTCACTCCCTTCGTCTCCCACGCCCGGCAGACGGGCACTGGGATTTTTGTTCTGGTGAAGACATCCAATCCAGGAAGTGGGTTTCTTCAGGATTTGAAGGTGGAAGGTGGTACGATCTCGCAGCGAGTGGCCGCGTGGGTGGAGCGGCAGGCGGAACAAACTCGCAACGCCGGCCACTATGGATCGGTGGGAGCGGTGGTGGGGGCCACGTATCCCGAGGAACTAGCCAAGTTTCGCGAGTGGATGGCTCACGCCTGGATCCTGGTGCCTGGGTATGGAGCCCAGGGGGGGAGTGCCGCTGACGTCCGAGGCGGCTTTGATCCGGAGGGACTGGGAGCCATCGTCAACAGTTCGCGTGGCTTGCTATTTGCTTATGCCAATCCTTCCTATCAGAAACTAGATCGATGGCAGCAGGCCACTGAACGAGCGGTGGTGGACATGATCGAGGAACTTCGAAGGGAAACTTCACAGGGGCGGTTGTGATTGACGACTCTGCACGTACGGGTGACAATTTGACGAATCGCCCGTTTTTTTGAAGATCGGTGAGCCCTTCGAAGAGGCATCAGCCATG
>JBJSWM010000867.1:0-2525 GCA_046085865.1 Pirellulaceae bacterium | reverse complement strand
CTGCGACTTCCGGCATCTGCTCGACCTGCACCTGGCAGGGGATCACCTCCTGGTCGATTAGTTGCACCAGGGCTGGATCGCGAAATGCGCCCTGTTCCAGGCGTCGGCAGGGAGGGCAGTTGCGGCTGCTGAAGTGAAGGAGAATCGGCTTGCCGGTTGCGGCTGATTCTCTTTGCGCGGCTTCTAGCGTCGGTCGCCAATCGATCTGATCGGCCCAGGCGACGGGACAGCACAACAGGCTGGAGATTGCTAGCCACCCTGCGCCAAAAATACGACTTGGCATACCAGCGATCCTTCGCATTGAAAAGCGAACTGTTCGCCGAAAGCCCTCCACCCCAGTAGCAAGATCGGCAGACGATGCTGGGCGACTGGAACGAATAGGAAAAAAGAAACGATTTTTCGGGAAAAAATGGATCCATCAAAGGGAAAGCCCATATTGACTTTGCTGGGTATCGAAGTAGATTGATGGTGTCGGTCTTCGCGAATCTGTATTTCGATTCGCGCTCCTAAGCCACCCTGGCTTTACCCTGTCTTCTTGAGTCAGGGATTGCTGTTGAGAATGTTGCTCCCTGGCGGAGCGATGGGCGTGGCAGGGGGGATTCCAGGTCGAGTCGATGGCTGGGTTGATCCGGTCATCACAGGCGGTATATCTCGGCAGGAATCGAAAGAGTTTGGTGAGCACACCCCTCTTGGGGGTCGTGTGCTTCGACGCACGGTTGGGATGGCTTTGGGTAAGACACCCTGAGAGAGCTGTCCGTACGCATGAGATCGCAACGGTAGGCGATGGTCTAAGCGACTTTGCCCGGATGCCAGGATTGGTAGCGGGAGTCGTTTCATTCATGGTTGTTGCTTCAGGAAGACGCCACAGGAATTCTGCTGCCTCGGATCATTGCTGGCTGGACTGGGGGCGACCTGGGACAGCCGATCGCGATCGATGAGGCACATAGGACGATCCGGGGAGCAACTTGGGTTCGTTGGATAGGAAGAAATGTCTTGGCCCAGCCGGCAAGCCGCGAAGGAGTGGCGTGGGTGGGGCCGTAATGTTCTGGATGAATTGGCATGCCAAAGAAAAAGCGTTTCCGTTCTCGGATCCATCCCCAAGGCTCGGAAAGCATGGGGGGCGGCGAGATGTCGCGACCTCGGATGCGGCCGAAGAAGCGAAGTTTCGGGGGCAATCGCTTCCGAAGGCCGATGGGTCCCGAAGGGGAGCAGCCGATGCAGGAGGAGGCACCTTTGGCCGAGGGGGAAGAGGTGCCAACCCAGGAGTTTTCCGGGATCCTCGAGATGCATCCCAATGGCTATGGGTTTCTTCGATCGCCTTCGAACAACTACTCCCGCGAGCGGACCGATCCGTTTGTGCCGGGCACGATGATTGAGAAACTGGGATTGCGTCAGGGGGTCATGATTCGCGCCTTGATGCAGCAGGCCAGGCGCCAGCAAGGGCCCCGCGTTCGAGAGATTTTGGATGTCGATGGAATGACGTTGGAGGAGTACGCCAAGGTTCGTCCCTTCGACCAATTGACGGCGATCAATCCCGAGCAGTGGTTGAAGCTGGAGGTAGGTGCACAGCCGTTGACCAATCGCGTCATCGACCTTCTGGCACCACTTGGGCGGGGGCAGCGAGCCTTGATTGTTGCGCCGCCACGGTCCGGCAAAACGATCATGTTGCAGCACATTTCTCGTGGTATCTCGACCAATTATCCCGATCTGCACCTGATCGTGATGCTGATTGATGAGCGGCCGGAAGAGGTCACCGACATGCGTCGCAATGTGATCAACGGCGAAGTGATCGCCAGCAGTCTTGATGAAGACGTCGACAGCCACGTCCGGATCAGCCAACTGGTCATCGACCGCTGCAAGCGATTGGCCGAATCGGGCAAGCACGTCTTCCTGATGCTCGATTCGATCACGCGGCTTGCGCGCGCCTTCAACAAGTGGGTTGGTAACGCCGGCCCGACGATGACCGGTGGGGTGAATATCAAAGCGATGGACATTCCCAAGAAGCTTTTTGCGACGGCACGCGCCTTCGCAGAGGGTGGGTCTCTGACGATTGTTGGAACCGCGCTGATCGATACCGGAAGTCGGATGGATGAGCTGATTTTTCAGGAGTTCAAGGGGACGGGTAACATGGAACTGGTGCTCGATCGCCGCCTAGCCGATCGGCGTGTCTGGCCAGCCATCGACATCTCGCAGTCCGGGACACGGCGTGAGGAATTGCTTCACGACCCACATACCCTCCATGCGGTGACGATGATTCGGCGGACACTCTCCAGCATGAATCCCGTCGATGCGATGGAGCAATTGACGAAACAGCTGGGGAGATTTCCGAGCAATTCAGAGTTTCTCAAGATGATTGCGGCGGCTAGGCTCGACTGATTCCAGACTCGAACCGTGGAAGGCGATCCGTGACGGTTTTTTCTCCCTGGGTAGCCCGTCCTTAGGAACAGCCTTTTTTACTTCGGGGAGTCATTTTATGCCAGCGCCATGGGGCGCAGTCGTGCGGTTGGCCTTTCGCTGGCCGTTGG
>JBJSWM010000866.1:0-1808 GCA_046085865.1 Pirellulaceae bacterium | reverse complement strand
CGCATCGGGTAGCGAAGGGGGTGTGCTGCGAAAGCACTTGGACGCGGGGATGGCGGGGTTCGACCTAGTGCTAATTGATTGCCCACCGTCCCTAGGAGCATTGACCCAGTCGGCGCTGGCTTCCAGCCAGGAAGTGCTGATCCCGATTCAGTGCGAATACTACGCAATGGAAGGGCTCACGCAGATGATCGAGGTGATTCGAGACGTCATGAAAAAGCGGCAGGGGAAACTGGCTTTTGGTGGGATTCTACTGACGATGGTCGACAGCGGTCTGGACCTGACTCGCGAAGTCGAAGACGAAGTCCGAGATTTCTTCGGGGAGGTGGTTTTCGAAACGGTGATTCCCCGAGACGTTGCGGTAGCGGAAGCTCCCAGTCATGGGAAATCGGTGCTGGATTATGCGCCTCGGTCGCGTGGCACCAGGGCATACATGGAACTGTGCATGGAGGTGATGGATCGTGACTAAAGAACGACGACTTGGACGTGGCCTTGCCGCACTGCTAGGAGCGACCCCAGAAGAAATGGCGGGCACCAGCCAGGAAGCGATTCATCTCCATCCCTCCGCCCAAACCCTTCGCGATGGCGAGATGGGGCATGGTGACACGACAGAGGTGTCCCAACCGGCGGCTCCCTGGGAAGAAATCCCAGTCGACCAAATCGATCCGAATCCCTTCCAGCCTCGGCGTCAATTTGCTGCCGAAGAGATTGAATCACTCGCCAAAAGTTTCGGCCAACACGAACAGTTGCAGCCGATCCTGGTGCGCAAAATTGGGGATCGCTTTCAGTTGATCAGCGGTGAGCGGCGATGGCGAGCGGCCATTGTGGCTGGGTGGAAATCGATCCGAGCTTGGATTCGGGAAGCCGATGACCGTACCGTGGCGGAATTGGCGATTGTGGAAAATCTGCAGCGGAAAGACCTCAATGCGATCGAAAAGGCCTGCAGCTTCAAAAACTATCTTGATCAGCATCGGTGCACGCAAGATGAACTGGCGAAACGACTCCAGATCGATCGCAGCACCATCGCCAACCTCGTCCGTCTACTCGACCTTCCAGAAGTTGTCCAAGCCGCCGTGCAAGCCGATCGCATCTCGGCAGGGCATGCGCGAGCTATTCTCGGATTGTCCGGCGGCGATCGGCAGAAAGAGATGGCCGAACGGGTGGAAAGAGAGGGATGGAGCGTCCGGGAGACGGAGCGGCAAGTGCAGCGGCTGGTTGCCGAGTCGGGAACTGCGGATCCCAAGGCGCAGGGGGAGCCGACGAAGGGGGCAAGAAGTGCCAACGTGGTGCAGATGGAGTCACGGCTGAAAATGGCGTTGGGGATGAAGGTGGAGCTACAGAGCCGAGGGAGAGGGGCCGGAAGTCTCAAGGTACACTTTCAGTCGCACGAACAGTTTGAGCGGTTGATGGGACTTTTGCTGGAAGAGTCGCAGCAGGAAACGCCTCGCCGAGCTGGGTAAATCGACGGTTCTGAAAACAAAGAGTGCTACCACTCAACCGTTTCGCGGATTGTTATCTTTCCTCGTCGCACGGGCGTCCCGCCCGTGATGGGCTAGATGGCTCAGACAGCGATGCCAGGATCATCCCAAATAGCATCATTCCAAAAGGTGCCACCCACCTTTTGCGCGCCACCCACCTTTTGCGCGGATTGCTATCTTTCGCCACGGCACCGGCTTCCCGCCCGTGATGGGCTAGATGGCTCAGACAGTGTTGCCAGGATCATCCCAAATAGCATCATTCCAAAAGGTGCCATTCCAAAAGGTGCCACCCACCTTTTGCTCGGATTGCTATCGTTCTTCGCGGCACGGACT
>JBJSWM010000865.1:0-9860 GCA_046085865.1 Pirellulaceae bacterium | reverse complement strand
CTGTCGGCTGGTGCAGCGATGCTTGTTGGCTTCAGCGAAAAAAAGCAACCAGCGAACCGTTGGGAGACTCCGTCAAACCTTGCGATCGCTTGGAAGCGTTCACGGGACGAAGGCGGAAGTCGAAGTTTTGCTAGAAGACGGCTGAAAATGGTCACGAGGACGATTTTCGTCAGGCGTCTTGGCGACCGCGATCGACTGGAGCCGGCTCACCATGGCATGGCGACAAGGGAATCACTTGGATTTCCGAAATTGACGAGAATCCAGGTTGCATCGAGTGGTCAAGAACGAAACAATATCAGCAAAGGATCAATGCGGAAGACGGTTACTCTCCCGAGCAGTCTTCGGCGGCTGGATGGATTTAGCTGACAACCTTATTAGGGAGCCAAATCATGTGGAAAGCCCTGGAGCGTCGACGGATTGGGACGGTTGCGATTCTGATCGTAACTGTTCTGGCGCTGTTACCGTTGCTCCGTTGGACATGGTGGAATGCTTCTTCGCCCACCACTGCAGGATCCCCATCCCGCCAGACCGCAGGCGATGATGCAAGTCGATCCCGATGGTGGCCCGCTGGAACCGACCCCACCGCATCGGACCTACCCTGGGATTCGCTCCAGGAAACCACCGAACCTGTCGCTGACTCGGCAGATCGCACGCGTTCCTTGGGGATTCAGGGTGCGTTACTGCTTTGCGGAGGAGGCGATTTACCTGCTTCGATTCTCGATTTTTTTCATCAGCGAGGCGAGGCGGATTCGGGGCGTCTTGTTCTGATTCCCTCCGCCAGCGTTACGTCCGATAGCGGTGATTACTCGCGATGGCGTTCCTTCTGGTCCCGCTATCCTTGGGCACAAGTCGAGGTCGTCCATGCGAAATCGAGGGACGAGGCGGAAGATTTGAGGTTTGCTGAATCGTTGCGAAGAGCGACCGCCGTTTGGATTTCGGGAGGCGACCAAACGCGGTTGGCTGACCGATATCTGGGGACGATGGTAGAAGAAGAGATCAAGAACCTGCTCCGACGCGGTGGTATCGTCGGTGGTACCAGTGCGGGGTCTGCCATCGCAACCCGCGTCATGATATCCGGCGGACGCGATACCGCCCAACTTCGAGACGGCCTTGGATTGCTTCGCCACGCCATCGTCGACCAGCACTTTTCGCAACGATCCCGCATGCGTCGGCTGGCCACGGCTATCGAACGACACCCCGATCGTCTGGGGATCGGGATCGATGAGGGAACTGGGTTGTTGATTGAGCCTCGTGGGGCCAAGGTGATGGGCATGGGGACGGTCCATCTGGTCCGATATCCCGACCGCCATCGCACTGTGGCCGAAAAGGGAGCCGCCGCTCTGGAACCCGGCGATGTTCTGGCGATGATCGATCGGGAGGAATACGTCGCGGGAAGCGAGCTTCCGGCCGACCGTATCTCCTTTCTTATGGAATGACTGCCCCCCTTCCAAAGGCTGGATTGCCCAGCGGCTCTTGCGACCTGTCAGCACGGCTTGCCGGAAAGGCTGGATCGATGGAAGATCGGAGTGTTTTCTCGCACGCATGTCGATGGTGGATTGGCACCACGGTTTTCTTTTTTGCACAGATCGGACGGGTCGATCAACCATTGTCGGCCCAGCAGCCGTCCCCGACGCAAGAGACCTCGGATCAAGGAGAGTCTGAAGCGACTGGGATTTCGGGGAGTCAGTTGGAGATGCCCATCAACTTAGCGATGCCCACCCTGGGAGGGATGCAATTCTGGACCGATCATCGTTGGTGGAAGGGTTGGAAAATCCAGCAACATGCATCGACCGGACACTGGCGCCTGATCGATCCACTTCTGGTACGACGCGCTTGGGGTCCGCTAGAGAGCTGCGAAGCCACACTGCGGGAGGCAATGGAGGCAGAGGCTCATCAGCCAGAAGAACATGTCACCATTCTGCTCCACGGTCTGATGCGCACCAGCCGCTCGATGAACCCGCTGGCGAACTCGCTGAAGGAGCAACGGCCTGGGGCGATGATTTGCTTTGAGTATGCCAGCACACGAGCTTCGATCGATCGGCATGCGGAAGCATTCCGCAATTTGATCGAATCATTGGAAGGGGCCCCGACGATCGACCTAGCGGCGCACAGCATGGGCAATATCGTCGTGAGGCGAGCGATTTTTGATTGGCGTCGGCCTGGTGGCGATCCCAAAAGGGTGCTTTCGAGAATGCGGAGCATGGTCATGCTGGGGCCTCCCAACCAAGGCGCCAGCATCGCGAAGCAACTGGGGCGATTGGAATTGTTTGGCTGGATCACCGGTCGGGGCGGGAAGCTGGGGCCCAAGTGGGACGACCTGAGCCGGAAGCTGTCGACGCCCCCATTTCCATTCGCGGTGGTCGCCGGCAAATTAGATCCTCGCATTCCGCAGAATCCGCTGGTGGAGGGTGCAAGCGATTTTGTCGTTTCGGTTGAGGAAACCAAACTGGAAGGGATGACTGACTTTTTGGAGGTGCCCTGCCTCCATAGCTTTCTCATGGACGATCCGCGAGTCCAGCAACAGGTCGCTCATTTCATGCAGCATCAATCGTTTACGCCGGCCAGCATACCGCATGGTGGAGCACCCGGCAGCTGAGCCTGCGGCGATCGGAAAGCTGCCCCATTCCCCATCTCAGCCCTTCGCTCCCTCACCTAGCGTCGCCCCTGGCGTCGCCCCTGGCCAGCCGCTACAACAAAGGCTCGGTCAGACAGCCTAATGGCTATCTTCACCTCAGGATTTGGCGGGAGCTTTCATGCCTGACGAAATGTCGATTCTCCGGACGCTCCATCGGATGCATCGGCAGTTAGCCGATCTCCAAGGGCAACTTGATCGCATTCCACGCCAACGAAAAACAGCGCAGGTTTTGGTCGATCAAGCCTCCCAAGGGGTCGCAGACACTAAGGAGCGGATCAAACAGAAGAAGATGGAGGCCGATCGCAAACAACTGCAGCTTCGCGAACGGGAAGCCAAGCTGCAGCAGCTGGAAATCAAGCAGAATCAAGCGACCAACAACCGCGAATACCAGACGCTGAAAGAGCAGCGAGCTGCCGATACGCAGGCCAACAACGTGCTCTCCGACGAAATCCTTGAAGTCCTCGAAGAAATCGATCGGTTGGAAGCCTCCCTGCCCGAGGCCCAGCGACAACTGGAAAACGCTCTGAAAGATCAGAAATCGGTTGAAGCTTCGTTGCAGGAGCGATCCGAAGTTGCTACCCGCGAACTTCAGCGAATCATGGGGGAACTGAAGGAAACAGAATCCACCCTTTCAGGCGATGCTAGACAGGACTACCAGCGGGCGGTGCATGGGCGGGGCGAGGATGGAATGGCCGAATTGGAGGGCCAATTTTGCGGAGGATGCAACACCATCCTGACCGCTGTCCACCTCGATCGCCTGAAAATGGCTCGCTATATCGTTTGCCCCAGTTGCGGTCGTGTCGTCTATTCTCCCGCGACCTGATCGCCTTCACCAATGGCTTGACTTTTCTTACCCGTGGGCAATGATACACGGCAACGAAGATGCGACTGTTTCCCCTGCGGGAGATGGTCGCATCTTTTTTTCTGGGTAACGTCGATCGTCGAGAGAATGACGACGAGAGATCCGGAGAGAGGTTTGCGGGAAGATTTTCGAGCAAAAGGGGCTGAGCGGGCGACGGTTGCCTACTTCAGCCGACGAAATGGTTGGAAACGAGATGTCATTCCGCCTCCTTGGGAAGCGGCAGGAGAAGAGCCATGAGCGGTGATTTTGTACCGATGACGCGTGAGGCGTACAACCGTCTGAAGTCGGAGATCGAACGGTTGGAAATGGATGAAATGCCGAAGATCGCTCAGAAGATCGCGGAAGCCCGAGCCGAGGGGGATCTGAAGGAGAACGCCGAATACCACGCACAGCGTGAAAATCAGGGCCTTCTCCAGGCCAAAATCAATTCCCTGAAAAGCAAACTGGTCAATGCGCACATCGTCGATCCTTCCACGCTTCCAAAGGACGAAGTGGTCTTCGGTGCCACCGTTCGTGTCCTGGATCTCGATTTCCAAGATGAAGAAGAGTACACGCTGGTTGGGATGGGTGATGAAGACTATGACTGCGGGAAAATCCTGACCACAAGCCCGATTGGTGCTGCATTGCTGGGATCCAAAGTCGGCCAGACCGTGGAAGTGACCGTCCCGCGAGGAAAGCTCCGATACAAAATCCAGGGGATCGAATTCCGTGATCTCTGAGACAAAGCCACACTGCTTTTTCGTTGCGAGCCTACGAACAACACGGGTAATCGACAGAGTCGACTGATTGAGACGCGGTGGTGCGATCAATACCCGGCGATCGATGAGGTGAGATGTGGCGGAAACAGAAGCAGCAAACGAGTCGAAACCAGTCACCCTCGGTCCAGCGTGCGCTGTTCTGTTTCTGATGGGGGCTTTGGCGCTTGCGGTTTCCCTGGTGATTGCATCCTGGATGCTGATGGGTAATCAACCCGCCATGGCGGCTCGCGCGATCGAAGAACAAATGATTCCCTGGGTCAACCAGTCGGTTTTGGCTACCGCGGATCGAGCAGAGATCCTTGAGGAGTTGCGTCAACTCGCCGAGCAGATACGGACATCCCCGCCCGATGATCGGAAGCTTCTTCGGCTGAAAATGAGGATCGCAGACAGCCCTGTTCTCCAGTGGGGAACCATGCAGATCCTCGACCAAAAGATCGCTCAATCAGCTCTCAGCGAAGACGAAAAGCAGGCGTCCTTGCGGACTAGCCAAAGACTTTTGCGAGCCGCATCGGAGGGGACGCTGGGAATCCAGCAGCTGGAATTTATTGTGCAGCACGTCACTCGCAAAGAAGTGCTGTCCGGGCGTCTGGTGAATCTCGAAAATCCCACCGATGCCGACCTTCGCGAGTTCCTTCGTCGTGGCGAGGCTTTCGCGGACACGGCAAAAATCTCGAGGGATCCGTTTAGCAAGTCGCCGTCGCAGGTCTTCCATGACCTGATTCTGGATGCCCTCAATCCACCAGCACGGTGACTGGTTCGCGCCAGACAGTTTGGCTGCTGGACCACAAAGTGGTGGGAGGGTCTGACACCATTCCCTCCTACTGCTGTTCGTCTGGTACATCGATCCGCTACGATACGTGAGGAGTAGTTTCCTTCGCTTTTGCGGCGCCATCATGCCTGAATCGATCCAGTCACTTGATTTTCTAGCCAAAGCCTGCCCTGTGCCCGTTCCGGCGACGGTAGCACTGGTGGGGAGCGACCACTTTCTTGCGCAGTTGTCGCTTGAGCATCTGTTGACCGCCCTGTCGATCGACCCGCAGGAGATGACGCGTGTCGATGGGGCGGAGGCACAGTGGCGCGATGTCGGTGACCTGCTTGACACCCCCAGCCTCTTTTCTTCGGGCGCGGAACGAGTTGTGTTGGTGCGCGACGCAGACTCTTGGCTCACCCGCTGTCGGGAGCGGCTCGAGAAATGGATCCCATCGCCCCAACGCGATTGCCATCTGATTTTTGAAGTGACGAAGTTACCCGGAAACACCAAGCTGGCCAAAAGGGTGATGGAATCTGGGTGGCTGATTCAATGTGCAGCACATGGCACCGGCCTTTTCCGGACAGCGAATGAAAGACGGGCGATCGAGCAATTTTTGGCCGGTCATGCAAAAAAGCGACATAGCCTTACGTTAACCTCCACGCAGATCCAATGCCTGTTGGATCGAATGGGATGGGAACTAGGGATGATCGATACGGAACTCGCTAAGCTTGCCCTATTTTCGCAAGCCGATGGGAAGATCACCGACGAAATCGTGCGGGAGCTGGTAGGAGGTTGGCGAGCCAAGACGGTGTGGGAGATCGCAGATGCCGTGGCGGATGGAAAAATCGATGAGGCGTTGCAGCAAATCGACCGATTGATTCAGGCTGGACAGACGGCCATTGGAATCATGGCCCCCATAGCTTGGTATTTTCGACGGTTCGGGTTGGCTGCCCCTCTGGTCGCTCAAGGAGAAAGAATCGGCCAACCGGTAGCGCTGGCAAAGGCGTTGGAGCGAGCGGGATTCAATCGCTACGATATCAAACAGGCCGAGGCGCGATTGATTCGGATTGGCCGAGCCAGGGCGATGGAGATACTCAGCGGCCTAGTTCTGCTCGACGGACAACTGAAGGGAAGCCACTCTCGAGAAGAACCGGCTCGTCACGCCCTGGAGCAGTTCCTCTTCCGATTCGCGAAAATCAGCTAGAATCGGGATCCATAAAATAAGTTCGCTCGGCCATGATTGCCGAAGCCGTGGGATGCGATTGCCAGGCACCCACTGGTTGGTGCATTCGAAAGGTGCACCGGGGCAAGAACGATCGAGCGTGGGAAACCCGTTGATGCAGAAGAGGACTTCACTGTGGACCGAAAGCAGACGGCTGAATCGTTGGGGGTGACTTTCTCCAAGCAAGAGCCAGGTTATTTGGCGATGGTGGTGCGAAGCGGCCAGCAGCTGATCACTTCGGGACACGTCAGCGACATGAAGGGCAAGCTTGGTTCTGGTCTCACGGTCGAAGAGGGGCAAATGGCCGCTCGCCAATGCGCAGCGAAGATCCTCAACTCGGTGTGGAATTTTCACGGGACCTTAGATGGCCTCCGCGTGCTCAAAGTTCTTGGCTGTGTCAATTCGACTTTGGAATTTCACGAACAGCATTTGGTGATCAACGGATGCAGCGACCTGTTGCACTCCATCTTCGGGAAGACCACCGATGGCTACCATGCGCGAAGCGCCCTGGGATTCGCCCAATTGCCCACCGGTGCCGCTGTGGAAGTGGAAGCCATTTTCGAGATTCTTCCATCCTGACGTTTTCTGGGGAATTCACCGATGCCATTGCATCCAACGCGTGTTCTTTTTGCCCCGCCGACGGAAGAGCTTCGTTTCTTACCCGAAGGTCCCTATCCGATCGCAGACGGGAAGTTCAGCTGGGTTGCGATCGCGCACGGTCGCGATTCGATCCGTGGATCGCTGAATCTGTTCGACTGCAAAACGGGTAGCAACCAATCCTACGCGCTCCCTGGAAGGCCCGGTTTCGCAAGGCCAACCGACTCCAGCGACTGGTTCCTCGTCGGTTTGGAACGGACCTTGGGACTGTTCCAGCTGTCGAGCAGCCGCTGGATCCCCGTGTGTCAACCGGTCGATCAGGACGTCGAAGGAACGATCATCAACGACGCATGCACCTGGGGTGACTACGTCGTTTTTGGAACGAAGGATTTGAAGTTCGAGTCGCCGAAGGCATCGCTTTATGCCTGGCGACCAGGGCTGGAAAAGCCGATGCGATTGACCGGCGGCCAAACCTGCAGCAACGGCAAAGGAATCCTTGTCTCGGAAGCCGATGGATGTCGATTGCTGGACATCGATACGCCCACCCGACAAATTGCCTCCTACCCGATCGACCTCCACTCGGGCACGCTCGGAAGTCGCTCCGTAGCGCTCGATCTGACTCATCTCTCATCCTTCCCCGATGGAATGATCCTCTGCGACCAGGGGCGCATGGCGCTGATCAGCTTCTACGATCCTTTCCGCAATGAACCTGGCGAGACGAAACTGTACCGGCTGGCGGATGGAGAGTGCTTGGGTGCCTGGCAGACCGACCTAGCACCGCAGGCTACCTGCCCACAGATCATTTCGTGGGAGGGTCATCGGCACCTGGTGATCACGACGGCGGTCGAGTGGATGGCGGAGGATCGTTATCGACTCTGCCCCAACTCCGGCTCGATCTTCATCGCACCCTGGGACCATGCTGAACCTTCCCAGACACCACCTTATGAGGTCGCAAAGCTGCTTCAAGAACTGGCTTGAACCGAATCCAGAACCAACAACTCTAGCTGCCGATTCCATCGACTCAGGCAACGCGCCGAGCTGGACGGCTCGCGATCAAAAAACGCTGCTGAATCGCCAGCGTCGTTCTCAAGGTGGCTCCACGATGTTCTTTTGCAACATCCTGAGCTCGACTCCCCAGCAACTCTGCCTGACGTTCGTTGGTGAGCATCGCCTGCAACCAATCAGCAAGGTCTTGGGGACGATCGAGCACGGTAGCTGCCTGGGCATCCAGAAGCAGGTGGACCACATCGCGAAAGTTCTGGGTGTTTGGCCCGAAGGAGACACAAACCCCATAGCCCGCCGGTTCGATCATATTCTGACCTCCGCGGTTTCCGAAACTTCCGCCGACAAATCCCAGGTCAGCCAATCCCCACCACCACCGAAGCTCCCCCAGGGTATCCCCAAGCAGAATTTGCCAGTCAGCGGGAAGCTGATCCGATGTCTGGCTTCGGCGATACACCACGAATCCTGACTGCTCCAACTGCTCTGCCACTTCGTTAAATCGCTCAGGATGCCTCGGCACTAGGATCATCCTCAGGTCAGGGAAGGAGCCAAGTACCTTGCGATACGCTTCCAGGCAGATCGACTCTTCCGGCGACTGAGTGCTCCCTACCACCCAAACCCTGTCTGCCGATTGCAGGCCAAGCTGTTGGCGCCGCGAGAGCACCTCTGGATGCCTGCGGTCAAAATTGGCATTGTCGAATTTCATCGAGCCGGTGACATCGACTCGCGAAGATTCACAGCCTAATGCACGAAATCGTTCGGCGTAGGTTTCATCCTGAGCCCCCACCCAGTCGATCCTTCGAAAAATAGACCGGGTCAGCCAACCTAGTCGCTGATACGATCGGAACGACCGGTCGCTCAATCGTCCATTCACAATGGCTACTGAGCAACCATGCCGTTTCGAACCCAAGATGAGGTTCGGCCACACTTCCAATTCGGCCAGGATGAGCAGATCCGGATGCAGGCGTCGAAACACCCGCTCGATAGACCACGAAAAATCGAGCGGCGCGTAGAATCTCTCCAACTCAGGATATAGTTTCGCAGCAAGCTGGTATCCCGATTGAGTGGTGATGGAAAGAACCAAGTCGAAATCAGGGCAGCTCTTCTGAAGTTGTTGAACCAAAGGCTGCAGCAACTGCACCTCTCCCACGCTCACAGCATGCAGCCAAATGGATCGGCGATCTCCCTGAATGTTGGGAGAATTACCGCTCCACCTGCTCCTCCAGATCGCGAACGACTTCCCTCGTCGAAAGCTATCCCAAATCAACCAAGGGGCCAGCAAGGCCAGCAGGATCAAGTAGAGTGCATTCAGAAAATATCGCATCCGATCTACCCTTCCACTTCTCCCTTGAGACTTCGCAACCCAAGACAGTATCAACTGATGACTTTGGGCGAAATCCCGATTTCCCGTCCGCCTTGTTTCTCTTGGGGGATGTGATGGAAAATATTGCAAATTGCGACATTTCATTCCAGAGGCATCAGGATTTTACCTAGAATTGAATGTCGTTCCTCGCGGCATAGCATTCAGTGGATCTGCAAACAGAAATGGTCTTTAGAACTCCGATCGCGCAGCTGTTTCACCATGGCAGGTTTGCCGATCCTTTTTTTGACTCCTGACTTCTCCAATCGATGGCACGCGAAAAGAGGCTCGCCCCATGTCGGCACTCAATCAATTGGCTCGCACAGGCACCAAGATCTATCTGGATAGCATCGCACCTCATTTGGTTCGGCACTATTTGGATGAAGGTGCAGAGGGTGCCACTTCCAATCCTTCGATCATTGCAACGCTTGTCGCATCTGGAGATTACGATGCGTTGCTTGCCGATCTGCTTCGGCAGTCCCCCGACGACCGAGACGTGGCATGGTCGTTCGCGGACTTCCTTGCGGTGGAAGCCGAGCAGCAGTTTATGACGATATGGGAAAATTCCGAATTCAATGCAGGATGGGTGAGTTTCGAAGTCGATCCGATGATTGAATCGGACGAGTATGAAATGACGATCGACGAACGAGTGGACGCCTACGTCGCTCAGGCC
>JBJSWM010000864.1:0-6292 GCA_046085865.1 Pirellulaceae bacterium | reverse complement strand
GGCCGTTGACTCGGTAGCCACCCCTGTAGCCAACGGCTCGCAACCGGAGGACACCCAACCCGCCGCACCGCGTCGAACGAAACGCTGGTGGCAAATGATGCCTGCTTGGCTGGTCAGCATGATGCTGCATGTGGCGGCTCTTCTGGTGCTGGCTGCGATGACGATCGAACCCATTCAGCAAGCAATCTCCACCCTGATGGTCTCTGGCGGGGCACCCGAGGCACCGACGGAGCTGAAGGAGTTCGATATCGCGCCAGCGGATGATTCGACGGCACTCAGCAAAGAGGAAACAGAATTTGTCCCGGAATCGCTGCCGGTTCCCCAGGAGCAATTGACCGAAGTGGTCAGCAATGTTTCGCTTGATTCTTCCATGACAGCACAGCTGCAGGTGGAACTACCAAGCCTCACTCAGCAATTGACTCCCTCCGACATGCTCAGCGCCTCCTCCCGCTCGCTCAGCAAATCGCTCAGCAGCCGTTCCTCTGCAGCCCGCGCCGAACTGCTCGATCGCTTCGGCGGAACCAAGGACACGGAGAAAGCGGTTGCCAATGCGCTGAAGTGGTTGGCCGAGCATCAGCTTCCTGATGGTTCGTGGACCTTCGCGCATGCAGCGGCATGCCGAGGCAAATGCGATCACCCAGGTTCGCTGATCCGCGCGCGGAACGCAGCGACGGGATTGGCACTGCTTCCCTTCCTTGGGGCTGGCCAGACGCATCTGGAAGGGGAATACAAGCAGGTGGTCTACGGCGGCCTGAAGTTCCTGCTCGATTCGATGAAGGTCGAACGAGGCGAATTGCCGACGGGAAGCTGGCATGGGGGTGGTGACAACATGTACGGTCATGGGATCGCATCGATCGCGATGTGCGAAGCCTACGGGATGACCCGCGATGAGTCGCTGGCGATTCCCGCGCAGCTGGCGGTCAATTTCATCGCCTCCTCGCAGGATCCCAACGGCGGAGGTTGGCGCTACGCTCCGCGCCAAGCCGGTGATACTTCGGCCGTCGGGTGGCAATTGATGGCGCTCAAAAGCGGTGCAGCCGGCGGCCTTGCGATCCAGCCGGTAACCCTTCGGAAGGCCGATGCCTTTTTGAATTTCATCCAGACCAACAACGGTGCCTATTACGGATACGATGAACCAAGCTCTGATATCGAAGGCAGGAAGGCGACGACGGCCTGCGGTCTTCTTTGCCGCATGTACATGGGCTGGCCCAAAGATCATCCAGGACTGAAGGCAGGGATCGAATTCCTAGCGCAAAAGGGCCCCGATCCCGTCAACATGTACTTCAACTACTACGCCACCCAAGTACTAAAACAGTACGGCGGCGAGTACTGGGAACCATGGAATCAGAAGATGCGCGATCAACTGGTCGCCACACAAGAAAGCAAAGGCCATTCACTTGGCAGCTGGGTACTGGAAGATCGTTCCGCCGGTGACCCTCTGGGCGCCGGTGGTAGGCTCTACGTCACCTGCATGGCGACGATGATCCTGGAAGTCTATTACCGCTACATGCCGATCTATGGCGATCAGACGGAAGAAGAGGCATTCAAGCTTTAAGTCTTCGCAGTTTTGACCCGACACCGACGCTGCAGATCATGAAGGATCGCTGGCGGCCGGAATTCCTTTCGGGACGCTACCGATGCCGGCGAGGAAGCTTTGTCGCGGCATGCCCGCCAGACGACTCGACCGACTAAAATGCACTTGTGACTCACCTGGAGTCGTCCAAGCGGCCGGTGGCTTTCGAACGATCAGAGATCCCGCATAGGAATCGCCACCGTTCGCGCGCGACGCCGACACACCAGGCCTCCCTTGAGCCAATCCCCGCGATCTTTTCCCGCCTTGCCTCTGGATCGACTCATGAGACCGACTCTTGTTTCTTGGAGCGATATTCTTTGCTCCCTCCGATCGATCCATGGCATCGTCGCCGGGTTGCTGGCTGTTTTCCTCACCCCCCCTGCAGTCACAGCGCAGCAGGGCCCCGCCGTCGTGGAAGTGGCACCGGTGGTGCAGATGGAACTGGCGGAGACTCAACCGACGCTGGGTACCATCACTCCCACCCGACGCGCCACCCTCGGCTCTGCCGTCGACGGAAGGGTGATCGAACTGATGGTGCGGGAGGGGGATCGCGTCGAAGAGAACCAGCCGCTGGCCAAGCTGCTGACGCAGACGATCGAACTGGAACTGGAGGCGGCGGAAGCGGAGCTGGAGTTGCGGAAGGAAGAACTGACCGAACTACAGAATGGGAACCGCCCGGAAGAGATCGCACAGGCCAAGGCGAGGCTGGAGGCCAGCGGGATCGCCGCCAGATTTCTGGAGAAGAACAAGGAGCGACTGACCGAATTGAGCCAGAGCAATGCGGTGCCACTGGCGGATTTGGAAAGCTCACTCTCGCTGTGGCTGGAAGCGCAGCAGCGGAATCTGGAGGCGCAGTCTGCTTACCAGCTGGCGGTCCAAGGAGCCAGGCCGGAGAAGATCAAGCAGGCCCAGATGCGCATCGCTGCGGCCAAAGCGCTGGCCGAGAGGCTGCGAGATCAGCTGGGAAAACATACGATCTATTCGCGATTTGGAGGCTATGTCACCAAGGAGCTGACCGAGGTCGGCCAGTGGCTTTCCCGAGGCGAACCGGTGGCCGAAGTCATCGCGCTCGATGACGTTTTCGTCGAAGCCAAAGTGATCGAAGCTCAGATTCCGCTCGTCCAACTGGGGGATCAGGTCAGCGTGGAGGTACCGGCCCTTGGAGATCAGAAATTCAAAGGGGTGGTGGAGCGAATTGTGCCGGAAGCCGACCTTCGCTCTCGCACCTTCCCCGTGAAGGTGCGCGTCGCCAATCAGTTCAGCTCCACCGGACAACCAGCGCTCAAAAGCGGGATGCTGGCCCGCGTCGCGCTGGCCACCACCACGCGTCAGTCTGCCTTCCTCGTCCCCAAGGATGCCCTGGTGCTCCAGGGAGGCAGCACGATGGTCTGGGGGGTCGATCCGGCCTCGATCACCAAGTCCTCAGAGGGAACGATGGAGGGATCGGCGGTGGCGATCCCTGTGCAAACGGGCGCTGAACAACAGGATCGGATCGCTGTTTCCGGTCCCATCCAGCCCGGTATGCTGGTGGTGATCCGAGGCAACGAACGAATCACACCGCGGCCACCGGGATCCCCTCCAAGCCGCGTTTCTTGGCGGGCCCCTGCCAATGCCAAACCCGCTGCCCCCGACGCCGCGACTTCCAAAACCTCAGGAAAGAACTGAAATGTGGTTTCTGGAATCGGTCGTCAAAAGCCCGGCGAAAGTCATCGTCGGCGTGCTGCTGGTAGCGCTGTTTGGTTCTGTCGCACTCCTTCGCATGCCGATGCAGCTAACCCCGGAGGTGCAGACCCCGACGATCACCATCGAAACCAGGTGGCCGGGAGCCAGCCCGCAGGAGGTGGAGCAGGAGATCGTCATCGAGCAAGAGGAGCAGCTCAAAGGGGTCGAAGGGGTAGTCAAGATGTCCTCCGAGAGCACCGACTCGCTGGGACGAATCACCCTGGAGTTTCTGGTCGGCACCCCCATGGAGCGTGCGGTGGTCGATGTCATCGGCAGGCTGGAGCAGGTGCCGCAGTACCCAGTCGATGCCGATAAGCCAGTCATCAGCACCGCCAACGCAAGCAACAGCCCGATCGCGTGGTTTATCCTCAGCGCCCGCAATCCCACCCAGCAGCAGTTCGAGGAATTGATGGCGAGCCATCCGGAGCTGGCTGAGCCAATTGGGGCGGTCCAACGCGCTTCCAGCCCAGGGCTGGCCGCCATGCGGCTGCGCCGATTGTCGAAAGAGCATCCGGAGCTAGCCAGTCTGCTTCCGGATGCCAATCTGGATGTGACCAAGCTGCGGCGATTCGCTGAGGATGAAATCGAAGCCCGATTCGAACGGGTTTCAGGGATCTCTCAGTCGAATGTGATCGGGGGCCTGGAAGATGAATTGCAGGTGGAGATCGACCCCCAGAAACTCGCCGCCCGTCAACTGACCATCAGCGATGTCCGGCAGGTCCTTCGCACTCAGAATGAAGACACCTCAGGTGGCGACTACTGGGAAGGGAAACGGCGCTGGGTGGTCCGTACGCTCGGACAATTCCGGTCGCCTGAACAGGTGGAGCGGCAGTTGTTGGCGATCCGCGATGGCAACCCGGTCTATCTGCGCGATGTCGCCGAAGTGCGATTGGGTTACAAGAAAGCCGACGGGTTGGTGCGCCGCTTCGGCGAATCGAGCATCGCCATCAATGCCCTCCGCGAAACGGGCGCCAATGTCCTGGATGCCATGCGGGGACTGCAGCAGATCACCAGCCAGCTCAATGAGGGCATCCTCAAGCAACAAGGACTGCAGCTGACGCAGGTCTACGATGAGACAGAGTACATCTACGAGTCGATGAATCTGGTGCAGGAGAATATTTTCACCGGGGCGGCGCTGACGATGACGGTGCTGATGCTCTTTCTGCACCTGGGGAAACGCACGCTGCTCTTCGCGCCGCTGATCGTCGCCAGTTCGGTGGCCGCCGTCTACGGCTCCCCGTGGCTGTTTGCCGTCACCATGGCCCTGATCCTGGTGGCTGGACTGTGGTTCGCTCGCGGCGCTCTGGTCGTGGGGCTGGCGATCCCAACCAGCATCATCGGCACCTTTCTGATCCTCGGCATGCTCGGCCGGTCGCTCAACGTCGTCTCTTTGGCAGGGATGGCTTTCGCCGTGGGGATGCTGGTCGACAATGCGATCGTCGTGCTGGAAAACATCTACCGAAGATGGGGCCAAGGTCAACCGGCTCATCAGGCCGCAGTCGATGGCACTGGAGAGGTCTGGGGGGCTGTCCTTTCCTCGACACTGACCACCATCGCCGTCTTCCTGCCGATCGTTTTCATCCAGGAGGAGGCGGGGCAGCTTTTCCGCGATATCGCCCTGGCGATCAGCGCCGCAGTTGGACTTTCTCTCATCGTCGCCATGACGCTGGTCCCGATGGCAGCGGCCAAACTGCTGGGCCCCCATCGAGATCTTGAACCTGGAGCCACCAGTTTCTCCTCACCTTCGACGTCGCCTGGGATCCTGCAAGCGATTGGGGATCGATTCATCCGCGCCACGGTCGGGCTCAATCGCGCCATTCAGCGTTCCTTCCTCCGCAAGCTGGCGGTGTTCGGTGGCACGCTGGCCGCATCCGTCGCGATCTGCTGGTTCCTTTTACCCAAAGTCGAATACCTTCCTGCAGGAAACCGGAACCTAGTCTTCGGGATCCTCCTTCCGCCGCCCGGCTACAACCTCGATGAACTGATGGCCCTCGGCCAGCAGGTGGAAAGCCGACTAGCACCCTACTGGGATGTCGATCCCGGGACGCCCCAGGCAGCGAAGATGGATTTCCCGATCATCGGCGATTTCTTCTTCGTCGCGCGGGGACGACAGGTCTTCATGGGACTCCGGGCAGCCAATCCCGCAGAAGTCGCTCGCCTAGTACCACTGGTCCAAAAAGTCAGCGCCGGTCTGCCTGGAACGTTCGCCGTCGCCAAGCAGTCGAGCCTCTTCGAACAGGGACTCAGCGCGGGGCGAACGATCAATATCGAAATCACCGGACCAGAGCTTCCAAACCTGGTCGCCCTTGGAGGGCAGTTGCTGGGCCAGACCATCCCGATGTTTCCAGGAGCCCAGGTACGCCCCATTCCCAGCCTCGACCTCTCCAGCCCCGAACTCCACATCCGACCCAAACTGGTCCAGGCGGCGCAGATGGGGGTCAGCAGTCTAGAACTGGGATTCACGGTCAACGCCCTGATCGATGGCGCCTATGTCACCGATTATTTCTTGGACGGGGACAAGATCGATATGACCCTGGTCGGGAAACCCGACTACGCGGGACGTTCCCAGGATATCCGAGCCCTGTCGATCACCACTCCTGTAGGGGAACTGGTACCGCTGGAAGCGCTGGCGGATGTGGAACTGAGCAGCGGGCCCGAACAGATCAATCGACGCGAACGACAGCGAGCGATCACCATTGAGCTGTCGCCGCCACCTGAAGTGCCGCTGGAGGTGGCGATGCAGAAGGTCCAAGATCAACTGGTCCGGCCTCTCGAGACGGGTGGCACGTTGCCTCCCGGGTACCGAATCGAACTGGCGGGAACGGCTGACAAACTGCGTGACACTTGGAGCGCACTGCGATGGAACATTCTGCTAGCCCTGGCGATTACCTACCTGCTGATGGTGGCGCTCTTTGAGTCGTGGATCTACCCGCTGGTCATCATCCTGATCGTCCCGATGGGTGCCGCTGGTGGAATCCTGGGACTGCAGGCACTCAA
>JBJSWM010000863.1:0-9030 GCA_046085865.1 Pirellulaceae bacterium | reverse complement strand
CCCTATCTACTCTACCAGGATTTCCGGTCCCCTGCGACGCACAGACGGCGTGCGTTTCTCTTGGCTTGCCGATCACTAGACCCTTCTTGGGAGCCGTCTAGTGGGACTTGGCAGCCGATTGCATGGCACGCCTCTCCGCCTCCAAAAGCGCATCGGGGGGCGTCAGCCGTCTGCCTTCGGCATCGACCGCCACTTCATAGATTCCAAGGATTCGCAGCCACTGAAGAAGATACTCTGGGGAAAACATCGGGCCATCCCCAAACCGCTCATCCAGCATCGCAAACCAGATATCCAGGTCGGCTTGCCGTTGGCCCCGGCAATCGATGGTTGCCTGCACGATGGCGCCGTCGCCCTGCATCTTTTCCAGTTTGGTGGTGATCAGCAACTGGTCTCCTGGCAGACTGAGGCGATGGAAGACTGCCTTGCTGATTTTCGCCAGGACCACCCGTTTCTCGAACTGAAGCATCTCCGAAACCAGCAAACCGCCCGTCTGCGCCGCTCCCTCAATCATCAGTGCGTGGGAATAATGAGGGAAACCGGGGATGTAGTCGTCCAGGGCGGGTTCGGCTAGCGTTACGTTCTTGATGGCGCTGGCGTGACTGCCACGGACAAACGAGGTGAAGCGGTCGATCCAGAACCATCGCATCGGTGGGATCCCATTTCAGAAGCCGACAATCGATGCTTGGGTGGAGCCCCCCAAACACAACAAAAAAGGACTCGTCCCATTCGCGAGTCCTTCGAATTCCTCGGGAAGTTCCTCAGTCCGATCAACCAGCAACTTTCGAAGCGACGAAGTTGCAAAGGTCTTTGACCGTCAGTAGGTTGCCGAATTCCTGCACCTTGGGGTTGGCGATGAACTTGGTCAGATCCGCCCAAGGAATCCGGCGTTTCAGTTCCTCCAAACCTTCGGCCGTCACCTTTCCGCCCTGAACATACTTGTCGTTCTGCAGAACGTCCTCAGGAAACAACTCTTCCCTGGGGATCTTGATCCCGAACGCTTTTTCCAGTCGAAAGACGATATCGAGGAAATCGATCGATTCAGCCCCCAAATCGCCAATGATCGTCGCTTCCGGGGTCGCTTCATCATCCGAGCATCCGAGAGCGTCCACCAGGACCGACTGAACCTTCGAATAGACTTCTTCCGACGTGGGTGCCATTCTCTGTAATCCCCAATGCAATTGACAGAAGTATCGGGTTGTGATCGTTGGGTTGGGTCGTCCCCAACGACTCTTCCCCAAGTCGCATCGCCACTTTCCGCGACCGCGACCATCACCGGGCGCCAATTCGCCCGTCTCATTCCAACTGACATTCTTAGCGTTTTCCGCGAGGATTTACCAGACCACTTGTCCTTCAATCCCCTGCCGAATCGATCCATTTACCGACATTTTTCTTTCGTAGCCCTCCGAATCCGAAGGGAAACGACTGGCATTCCTATCGGGAGACCTCAGGGGGTGTCAACAGACCCAAAAAGTTGGCGGTGTTGAGCCCTCATCGCCAGCTTCACCAGTCCATCGGACGCCTGAGACGCCGTCGATTCTCCGATCTGCGGATGAGAAAGCTCCGGTAGCGGCATCATCTCAAGCACCAATCGAGCCGACACGGCGACTGTCTCCCCCTTTTTGCCACTTCCTTTCAGCTGCACCGTCGTCTCGGTCTTTCCCACCACTTCCACTTCGATTTCCAACGTATCACCTGGCCGCATGAAGTCGGCGAATTTGGAATTGCGGACCTCCTTGAGCACCACCAGTGGGGTCGCAAAGTCACTGCTTAAGCGAACCAGGCAGGCGGATGCCTGGAACAATGCTTCCAGCATCAACACTCCCGGCATGACCGGAAAATTGGGAAAATGATCTTGCAGATACCGTTCCTGCCCAGAAAGGTGTTTGACCGCAGTCAAACGCTGCCAAGGGGTGTAGTGAACAATTTTGTCTAGCTGATTCAGCTGCATGGCACGCACGATCGATGGAGGGGGCGGAGACAAAGAGCCGATCGGAAAATCCGATTGGCGACAGTTTAACGGCTTGGGAACCTCAAGTCATCGGAGCTTCCCGCGATGCAGAGGCTAGGCGAGCGGCGCTGGAGGGGAAAACAGTTGGAAAGGGAGCCTTTTGCCGATACCATGAAAAAGGGTCGATGCACAACGCCCCGAACAGGGAGTTCCTGCAGCAACTCGCCCTCCGCCCCCCTTCCCACCCCGCCTGGATTCAGAATCGCCTGAGCCGCCGCCGTCCGAAGGCTGCGGCATCACGAAGAGGATGCCGAGATGGATTCTTCGTCGATACGGTTGCGAAGCATCAACAGAGCCGTGGCGCCGCGTCGCGTGGCTCTGTCCCTCTGCATCGCTTTTGCCTTCTGGATCGCTGCTTCGGTTTCAACCAGCCGGATTCATGCCGACCAGTCGAATCAAGAAGGTAGCCGCATCTATCAAGACCGCTGCGCCTCCTGCCATGGGGAATCGGGGCAAGGTGTCGATGGGGCGTATGCCAAGCCGCTCATCGGAGATGACTCCCCCGCGCATTTGGCCAAGTACATCGCCAAGACAATGCCCAAGGAAGATCCCGACAAGTGCACGGCGGACGAAGCGATCGCTGTGGCCAACTACATCCACGAAGCGTTTTACAGCGAGCGAGCGCAGTGGCGAAACCGGCCCCCGCGCCGCGAAGCTGCTCACCTGACACAGCATCAACTCCGTCAATCGCTGAGCGATCTCTACGGATCTTTCGTCAACTTTCCGGGGAAGACGGAGAAGCGCGGCGTGCGAGCGATCTACTTCAATGGGGATCGTTGGAAGAACGAAGAGAAGAAGCTGGAACGGATCGATCCCCAGATCGATTTCGATTTCGATCGCAACAGCCCGGCCGAAGGGATCAAACCAGAAGCGTTCTACATCTACTGGGAAGGGGCGATTGAACCGCCGGTCACTGGCCGTTACGAACTGGTGGTGCGCAGCACTTGCTCGTTCGTCATGCATCTGGGAAAAATCGGCCGCACCCTGATCGACAACCACGTGCAGTCGGGGGACAAGACGGAGTTTCGTCAGACGGTGGAACTGACAGCAGGGCGATCCTATCCGTTCAAAATCGACTTCATCCAGCGAGCTAGGAAGACCGAGCTGCCGCCGGCGAGGATCGCCTTGAGGTGGGTTCCGCCAGGGGGTGTAGAGGAGACGATTCCAGAACGGGCGCTGCGAGCCGATTGGGCGCCTGCGACATTGGCTCTCCAGGCTTCCCTTCCTCCTGATGATCGCAGCTACGGATACGATCGCGGTCTGGCGGTCCACAGGCCGTGGGATGAAGCAACAACGGCAGCGGCGCTGGAGTGGGCGGAGGTCGCCATCGAGGAACTTTGGCCGGAGTATCGCAAGAAGCAGAAAGACAAACCGGATGACAATCGCGAGATCCTTCGGAGTTTTTTGGTGGAGGTGCTGGAGCGAGCGCAGCGTGGGCCATTGGATGCGGCCACCAAGAGTCGCATGGTCGACGCCCTGATCGATTCCACTCCCGACGATGCCGATGCCATCCGCCGCGTTCTCCTGCTGGGGCTCAAAAGCCCGCGATTTCTCTACCCAGATGCCGACCTAGATCGAACGGTGTCGCAGCGAACCGCCAACCGCCTGTGCTTGGTGCTGAGGGATTCCCTGCCGGCCGATCGATGGCTGCTGGAGGCGATCAGCAACGAGCAGATCAAGGATGAGTCCAGCATCCGCCAGACGGCCCAGCGACTCCTGGAAGACCCTCGATCGCAGCTGAAAATGCGGCTGCTGGTGGAGAGCTGGATGAATCTGGAAAGCCCAGCGGAGATCGCGAAAAACCCGAACCTGTTCCCGGGGTTCGAACCTGCCCTGGTCGCCGATCTCCGAGAGTCACTTCGACTTCAGATCGAAGACGTGCTGGCAAGCCCCGAATCGGATTTTCGTCGGCTGTTGGTGGAGCCTGCAGGTTGGACCAATGAACGGATCGCAGCCTTTTATGGGGAGGCATGGCAACCGGCCGAACCGGGCCCCGGCTTCCGAAAGACGGTTGCCGACCCCGTCCGTCATATCGGGGTGCTCAATCACCCGTATGCGATGAGCCATCTGGCCTACTTCGACCATAGCTCCCCGATCCATCGCGGCGTCTTTCTGACGCGGTACGTCCTTGGCCGAGTCCTCCAACCCCCGCAGGAGGCGTTCTCTCCGATTCCGCCCGACCTGCACCCGGGGCTGACGACCCGGCAACGAGTCGATCTTCAGACGCAACCGGAAAACTGTCAGGTTTGCCACACCAAGATCAATGGTTTAGGATTTGCATTGGAGCATTTCGACGCGGTGGGGCGATATCGATTGGAAGAAGGCAACAAGCCGGTCGATACCACCGGCCAGTATGTCGACCGCGAAGGAACGGCTCACGCATTCAACGATGCCCGCCAACTGGCGGAACTGTTTGTCGCCACCCCCGATAGCGCGCGAGCGTTTGTCTCGCGAGCCTTCCTGTTCAGTGTCAAGCAACCGCCGGCCGCCTACGGGGCCGATACGCTCGATCGATTAACCCACCATTTTCAGCAGTCTGGTTACTCCATTCGATCTCTCATGCTGGAGATCGCAGTGACGGTCGCCACCCACGATTGCCTCGCCAACAGGACGCAAGGAGCCAATGGATGAGACGCTTTGGAAATCGACGCGATTTTCTCCAGCAGACAGGTCTTAGCGCCGCCGGCCTGGCGCTCCTGGGTAACCTCACCAGCCTTGGCATGGCCGCATCGACCGAAAAGAAAAAACGGTTGGTCTTTGTTTTCAGCCCCAATGGCGTGATCCCCGACCATTTTTGGCCGGATGCCGCAGGCCCCCATGGCCAGCTGAAACGGATCCTGGAACCGCTGGCCTGCCTTCAGGATCGCCTGATCACCTTGAAAGGGGTCTGCAACCGAATCCAAGGAGACGGCGACGGGCACATGCGAGGCATCGGATGCTTGCTGACTGGGATCGAGCTATTTCCGGGAGACGTTCAAGGAGGTTCCGACACACCCGCAGGGTGGTCCAAGGGGATCTCTGTCGACCAGTTCCTGAAGAACCAACTGCAGGGGCAAGAATCCACCCGCACCCGGTTCGGATCGCTGGAATTTGGCGTCCTGGTACCCGAGCGAGCCGACACTTGGACTCGATTGGCCTACGCAGGCCCCAACCAGCCCGTCACGCCAATCGACAATCCCTACCAGATGTTCCAGAAACTGTATGGAGAACAGAAGAACAAGAAGATGCTGGCCAGCGTCCTGGATGCCTTGCGCGAAGATGTTCAGAAGATCCATCAGGTCGTCAGTGCCGATGACCGAAGGACTCTGGAATCGCATTTGGCACTGATTCGTGAGGTCGAGCGGGACTTGGCGTCCGAGCTTCAGGCAGGGGTTGCGCAGTCGGTCGGCCACGCAGTCCCCCAACTGCCGCCCAATGTCGATGAGCACAACGATCGGATTCCTCAAATCACCAAGATGCAAATCGATCTGCTGGTCAACAGCTTTGTGGCCGACTTCGCAAGGATCGCGACCTTTCAGATCACCAACAGCGTCGGTCAGCCCAAGATGCGATGGCTGGGGATCGATGAAGGGCATCACGAACTATCGCACGAACCGGACACCAACGAACCGGCTTACGAGAAGCTGATTCAAATCAACACTTGGTACTGCGAGCAGGTGGCTTACCTGGCGCATCGCCTCGCGGAAACACCCGAACCGGGAACCGACGGTAGCATGCTGGACCACACCACGATCGTCTGGACCAACGAACTAGGAAAAGGGAATTCGCATACGCGAGACAACATCCCCTTCGTTCTGGTCGGTGGAGGGTTGGGATGGAAGACAGGCGTGGCGCACGACTTCGGAAAGGTGCCTCACAACCGACTGTTGATGAGCTTCTGCGAGGCGATGGGATTCCCGCAGAGTTCGTTCGGGAACCCCGACTTCTGTGGCGACGGATCGCTGACCGGATTGACCTGACCTCCTTCCCCAGAAGACGATGAGTCCGGCTGGCATTCGGCCGTTTTCACGCTGGGATCGATCGGCAGCGTCGACCGATTTCGGGGCTGAGCCAACGCCAGCGTGTGCCCCGACGGCCCTGGGGAAAGATCTTTTCGGGGTGGTTGGTGCCGATTTTCTCGATTCTTTCGGCGGAAAAGGTCGATTTTCCATCGAGTGGCTTTAGGATGTCCCAAAGTAGGCTCATCGGCCTGCCGCAGGAGGAGTTCCCTTCTGGGCCACCTGCTAATGGCAGATTGAGAGACCGTTTCCGATCGGCGGCTGGGGAGGCGTGGTCGTGCAACCACAGAAGACCGTCCAGCGAAATGACCGCGCCGATCCTCCGTCACTGACGACGGCCGGCCAGTCGCAGCGTCCCGCTTTCCTTCTAAGCTTCTGTCTCCACATCCTGCTGATGATGGGGCTGGTGCTTTGGAACTTTCGGCTCCCTATGGGCCCCGGTGACTCGATCCGGATGACGCTGTCGGGCGTCGATGGGCAGTCGGACAGCGGAGAGTTCCAGCTCGATCAACCCGTCGAGACACCTGAGGAACCGGACCAGCCAGAGGCCGGCGGGAGCCTGGAGCTGGCTCCACAGCTAAACCAGAAGGATGACCGGCTAGAGCGATCGGCGATGAACGGCTCCCAGTCGCAAGAGATCGGTCCTGAGACGGTGGGCTCCAGCGAGGGGGTTTCCAGCGCCCTGCAGCAGGTCTCCGTGGCAGGCACGGCCAGGGAGACGCTCTTCGAGTCGTTGGGGACGCAGGGCCGCCACCCATCCGTGCGGGCCCAAGCAGCGGGCAAGCGGGGGGGGAGCATCGCCAGCGAGATGGCGGTGGAGGCGGCCGTGCTCTGGATGGCCGAGCATCAGGAGAGGGATGGCACCTGGCGGCTGGATCTTCAGGGGGACGCGTGCAATGGCCGTTGCACCGATGGGGCTCAGATCAGCCATTCGCAGTCGGTGGCGACAGGCTTGGCGCTGCTGACATTTCTAGGAGCTGGTTATACCCATCAGGAAGGCCCCTATAAGGAAGCAGTCAGCCGCGGTCTCTATGCCCTGATCCAGAGGATGAAGCAAACCCCTCACGGAGGTCGGTTCGCTCACGAGTTCTCCAATTTTGCCATGTACGAACAGGGCATCTGCTCGCTGGCGCTCTGCGAAGCGTACCAGATGACTCAGGATGAATCGCTGCGCGACCCCTGCAAAGACGCCTTGCGATACGTTCATTACGCCCAGCACAGCGATGGCAGCTGGGACTACGATCCGAAGCGGCCCGGAGATCTGTCGATTGGCTGTTGGCAGATCATGGCGCTCAAAAGCGGCCACATGGCCCAGCTGCCTGTTCCCGTCGACTCCATTCGCGTTTTTGACCGATACCTCGATTCGGTCGCAAGCGAAGAGGGAGCCAAGTACGGGTATCGCAACCGCCAGCCCAAAGTCAGCACCACGGCGATGGGTTTGCTGATGCGGCTTTATCGCGGCTGGCCGCGAACCGACCCCAGAATGCTCGCCGGCGCACGGTATGTGGCCAGTGAAGGGCCCAGCCAAGACGACGTCTACTCGAACTTCTACACCACCCAACTCCTTTTTCAGCTAGAAGGACCACATTGGGAAAGCTGGAATCCCAAAATGCGAGATTTCCTAATTGCCACGCAGGAAAAGGAAGGGCATCAACGCGGCAGCTGGTTTTTCAACCAAAAGGACAACTTGGTGGGTGGCCGTCTGTACGTGACCGCCATCGCCGCCATGACCCTCCAGGTCTACTACCGCTACCTTCCGATCTATCAGGAAACCGAGATCGACGATTTCTCGTTCTGAAGACTCGAACGAATGTTGCCTAAGGAATTCAAGCGGCTGCCCGCTTGCCTTGGATCCCTCCGCTACGACTCGAAAAAGTATCCCGCCGGAACTAGGCGGGTCGAAAAGTCATCAAATTCATCTTGCAGCAGTTGGGACGGCGGGTAAACTCTTGGATTCTTGCGGTTGGAACCTGAAGAAACAGACTGGTTTTGCCTTTGTCAAGGCGCCACAGTCTTGATGGCGGGGGAGCACTGCGGGAGAGTCGAGGGAGCGGTTAGCCTGGGGCGAGCAAGGCCATTTTTTGATGGTTTTCCTTTGTTTTAGGCTGTCGGCGGATCGATGAGCCAGACAGGCAGGTGTGCCACCGTAGCTCAATTGCCAGCGTAGCTCAGTTGCCAGCGTAGCTCAGTTGGTAGAGCGGCTGATTTGTAATCAGCTGGTCGGGGGTTCGAGTCCCTTCGCTGGCTCTAGGAAATCGCGAACCCTGCTTGCGCAGCCTAGTGTTGTGCTTGGCGGGTGATTGGATTGAAAGAGGCGGGCGGAAGTCGTTCCTCGCAGGAATGGACTGAGGCCGGCCGGGTGAGATCGAGGGAAGTTGCCCGAGTGGTTAAAGGGGACGGACTGTAAATCCGTTGGCTTTGCCTACGTAGGTTCGAATCCTACACTTCCCATGGACAGAGCGGGTTAGCCCCTATTGGCGAACCGAGGGACAACTGGCATACTGATCGGTTTGGGGGAATCGGCGACGACCCCTAGGACTGCGGGTGTAGCTCAATGGTAGAGCCACAGCCTTCCAAGCTGAAGACGAGGGTTCGATTCCCTTCACCCGCTCTCGGCAGGCTGCTGTAGCTCAGCTGGTAGAGCACTTCCTTGGTAAGGAAGAGGTCATGGGTTCAAGTCCCATCAGCAGCTCTTCAAGCCCCGTCGGACGGGGCTGCCGGAGCGGTAGAGTTTGAGCGGAAGCGGAGTGACCGAAGGGTCGTCGCTTTCGTGTCAAACACAGACGATGCAAGTTCGGAATTTTTGGGTGGATCGTGGGCGTTGGGTTCACGGCAACAAGTCAACTTCTAGCAGGTGTTTTCAGCGATGGCCAAAGAGGTATTTGAGCGGACCAAACCGCACTGCAACGTCGGAACGATTGGACACATCGACCACGGCAAGACCACCACGACAGGTGCTCTTCTTGCTGTCCAGGCAGCCAAGAACATGGCCAAGGCGAAGTCCTATGCGGACATCGCCAAGGG
>JBJSWM010000862.1:0-1707 GCA_046085865.1 Pirellulaceae bacterium | reverse complement strand
CGCAGTAGGACCTGCGCCAGCGGAGCGATTGGCATGCCTTGTGCGATGGCCCAGGCAGCGGCCAGGGAGTCGGCGATGGCGATGCGGGCTACCAGCTGTTGGGACTGAAGCCAGTGGAGGATTTGCCGAGCCATTTCCTGTTCGCTGCCGAACCAGCGTCCCAGGTGGGTTGCTTCCATCAGCAGTGCCTGGGGTTGGTGCAAACTGCGAATCGCCCAAGGCTTCTCTTCCAGCGATTCCAGTGCCACGGTTGGGCTGAACTGCTGAGCGGCTTGGGCCAGCTCCTCCAACGCCTCGCGATCTGCATCGGGATCAAGCTGTCCCAGCAGGAGGTTGTTAGGTGGGGCTGTGGTGTTGAGTCGCGGGGAGTCTTGGGTGGGGTGGGAAGGTTTCGTGGTGGGAAGAGTGGCGATTCCCAGCGAGAGAGCCTGGCTGGTCGACATGCCAGGGAGAATTCCTTGTTGGCGAGCGATGGAGCTGGCGGCGGCGATGCACCAACCGCGTCGCGGGTCGCGCTGCTGTAGTGCGAAGGGATGGCCAATGCACTGCGGATGATGATGCAGCCATCTCTGGCAAGGCCAGTTGGGCAACCAGATGCAGGCGATGCGTCGCACCATCGAACGATCTCCGATCGACCAGTCGATCTCTTTTCAGGCAGCTTTTTCAGGCCACTGTGCGGTGGGGTCGAGCAGATTGATCGTTGCTACGGCCCCTCCTCTGCCCTTGGGACATCGCAACAGCCGAAGCTGGCTCCATCGCCCTCGAATGGATAGATCGGCACTGTGTTGGCTGGTTTCCTTAGGACAGGAGGTGATTTGCCATTGCACCTGAGCCCAGCTGGGGGTGCGTTGCGGATGAGCTGAGGGGGAGCGGATGAGCAGTCCCAGGCCTCCGCCATGTTCGACCGACAGTTGCCATCGCCTAGCCATGCGGTCGTCTCGCGTATGGACTTCCGCGATCACAGCACCGACGGCAGGAGTACGCAGCGATTGATCGATTGCCCATTCGCATTCACGATCATCGCGGCATCGAACCACCACCAGCGATTCGATCGGCACTCGAAGCGATGCGATGGCGGGCGGATAAAAATGAGGTTGCTTTTCTACCACCACGGCATAGCGTCCACCGCGGAGGGCATGGAGCACGGAATGCCAGGCGATCCACCAGCGTCCATCTGCGGGCCCGGAGCCGAAGAGATCGACCAAGCTTCCCTCCTCGTAGCCTCCACCAGGCAGCACCAGATCCAAAGCGGCAAAACCACTGGAGATCTTCTGCCGAGTGGTTTGGCTGCTGTGAGCCAGCTGGAGGGTGCCTCGGAGCTGTTCGGTGATCTGGCTGGCAAGCCACCGTCCGGATGGTGGGTGGAGTTGCTCCTGTGGATTGCTTTCGGGGGATTCCTGGTCGATCGTCAGCATCATGGCGGTGCCTGCCTGGCGGGATGGGGTTCGAAAAGCCATCGTTCACCTTGAATAACTATACAAACGTATAAATTCTGTATCGTACTTCGTCAATCAATAAAGCCAGCATTTCTCAGGGCGTTTTTTCGGATGCCAAGAATCCCTGGGCTCAGGGGAGGGTCCGTGGCCGATGGGAGAGGAGGCTAGGCTTGGAGAATGACACGGATGGTCCTTGAAGAGAAAATTTTCTTCAAAATTCAGAGCTTTTGCAGGCTTTCCAGGTGAGGAAAAAAATCGCTGGAAGTGGACG
>JBJSWM010000861.1:0-5421 GCA_046085865.1 Pirellulaceae bacterium | reverse complement strand
CTTCCTGCGAGCCGTTCGTTGCTTCGTTGCAGCTGATCCAACTGGGCGGATGGCAAAGAATGGCTCGCAGGAAGTGTCGAAAGCAGCAGGCTGGAACCTTATCAGTTGGGCCGGGGCCAATGGAGCCTGACCAAACTGGAGAGTGACAATCAGCCGGATCGCGCTTATGGCATCCTCCGCTGGCCAGATGGTTCCATCGCCGCATTGACCGCCGAGCGTCGGGAGGTCGGGGAGAAGTCCCAAGGCGCTAGCGAGAAGAACGACAAGAAAAGTACGAAGGTCGCTAAGGAAGTGGAGGCCCCCACACTCCTTTCGGATCGAGTCCATCCGTGGAGCGCCTTTGGAAGAAGGAAGAAAGCAGAGCCGGTGGCACTGCTGCTGATCAAGAACGCAACGATATGGACTGGAGGTCCGGAAGGGATTTTGGAAGGGGCAGATCTTCTCTGTCGCGATGGGAGGATCGAGCGTGTGGGGCGAGCGATTGAAGCGCCTGAGGGAGCCCTGGTGATCGATGCCACAGGCAAGCATATTTCTCCCGGAATTATCGACTGCCACTCCCACATGGCGACCGATGGTGGTGTGAACGAAGTGGGGCAGTCGGTGACAGCGGAAGTGCGAATCGGCGATTTCATCGACGCGACGGACGACACGATCTATTACCAGTTGGCTGGGGGTGTTACCTCCGCCAATATCCTGCATGGCTCCGCCAATCCGATCGGCGGCCAAAACCAAGTGATCAAGCTGCGGTGGGGAGAGGATGCCGAGTCGCTCAAGATGAAAGAGGCTCCTGAAGGAATCAAGTTCGCTCTGGGGGAAAACGTCAAGCAGAGCAATCGATCTCCAGGAGAGGGACCATCCAGGTATCCACAGACACGGATGGGGGTCGAGCAGATCATACGCGACCGCCTGCAGGCAGCCAAAGAGTATCAGCAGCGATGGGAAGCATGGCGCACCAGTGCCACTGGGATACCTCCCCGACGCGATCTGGAACTGGAGGCGCTCTCGGAAATCCTTCAAGGGAAAAGGTGGATTCATTGCCATAGCTATCGCCAGGATGAGATTCTGGCGATGCTGCGCACCCTGGAAGACTACCATGTCACGATTGGCTCCCTGCAGCATATCCTCGAGGGATATAAAGTGGCCGAAGCGATGGCTCGCCATGGTGCGATGGGATCCAGTTTCTCCGACTGGTGGGGCTACAAATTTGAAGTGATCGATGCGATTCCTTTTAATGGCGCTTTGATGCACCGCATGGGAATCGTTGTCTCGTTCAACAGCGATGACAACGAACTGGGGACGCACCTGAATCATGAGGCGGCCAAGGCCGTCAAGTATGGGGGAATCGATCCCCATGCAGCGCTGCAGTTTGTCACTCTGAACCCCGCCAAACAACTCCGCATCGATCGCTGGGTGGGATCGCTGGAACCAGGTAAGCACGCCGACTTTGTCCTCTGGAACGGATCGCCCCTGTCGACCAAGGCGCGGTGTGAACAAACTTGGATTGAAGGAGCGAAGTTCTTCGATCGTCAGGAAGACATCCAGCGACGACAGGACAACCAAACGCTGCATCAGAAGCTGGTGCAAAGAATCCTTCGCGAGGAAGTGCCGATGGCGGAAGCTGGTAGGCGACCACTGGATGAATCGATGCTTTGGCCGCGCCACGACGAGTACTGCCACCACAAGCATGGTGAGGAAGATCATTTCGAAGGAGGAGAAGAATGAAGCTGCAGAACCATTTGAGTCGTGTTGCGATGCTGCTTCTGGCCTCCGCAGGATCTGCGGTCGCTCTGGGAAGCGATCAGATTCCAGGAGCTGATCCAAAACAGCCGGTTCTCCTTCGGAACGCCAAGGTCCATCCCGTCTCGGGACCTGTGATCGATGGTGGATCGGTTCTGATCGAAGCGGGCGTCATCCGATGGGTTGGGGCAGGGGAGCCACCCGAAGCCCCAGGTGCGATGAAGGTCGATCTGGAAGGCAAACATCTCTATCCTGGGTTGATCGAATCGTTTTCTCAGATCGGTTTGATCGAAATCGAATCGGTCCGTGCGACGATCGATACCGCAGAGACGGGAGAGATCAATTCCAATGTCAGGGCTCAAGTCGCATTCAACCCGGACAGCGAAGCGATTCCTGTGGCGCGGGCCAACGGAGTTCTTCTGGCGCTGACCGTCCCGTCCGGTGGCTGGCTGTCTGGAAAGAGTTCACTGATGCGGCTGGATGGTTGGACCTACGAAGACATGGCTTTGGTCCCAACCCTTGGCATGCATCTCCAATGGCCCCGCTTCAGCGCCCCTCCGATCAGTCGACGCGGGCGCGGTGGCGGTGGAGCCGGTGGCGATCTGGCACCAGAGAAACGACTGGAAGAACTTCAGGAGTGGATCGACAAAAGTCGCCTCTATGGGAAAGCGAAGATCGATGCACCAGGATCGATCCCCTACGACGCCAGATTGGAAGGGATGCTGGACCTCGTCGAAGGAAAGATTCCCATGATCGTCGATGCCGCGGATGCAGCCCAGATTCAATCCGCCATCTCCTTCGCACGCGCCAATCGTCTGAAACTGATTCTTTATGGTGGACTGGATGCCGACCAGTGCGCACCACTGCTCAAGGAGACCCAGACACCTGTGATCGTTGGAGGAGTCTATCGAGTTCCGAGGACCGGAAAGCCGTACGACGAAGCGTACACGCTACCATCGCGACTGCGAGACCAAGGAGTCCGCTTTTGCATTTCTGGATCGGGCCGATTCAGCGCCGCCAACGTTCGCAATCTTCCTTACCACGCCGCGATGGCCAGCGCCCACGGTCTGACTTCCGATGAAGCGCTGCGGGCGATCACACTATCAGCTGCCGAAGTGCTGGGGGTAGCGGATCGAGTCGGTTCGATCGAGGTCGGCAAAGAAGCGAACCTGTTTGTCGCCAATGGAGACATTCTGGAGATCCCGACTCAAGTGACCGCCGCCTGGATTCGTGGAAAGCCAGTCGATCTCAATAACCACCACACCGAACTCTATCGGAAATATCAGACCAAGTACGATCGCATTCAACCAGCGCCGAACCGTTGATCCTAAGGAGCTGCTTTCGGGTCGATCCGACCATTCCGTAGGTAAGTGGGATAAGGCCAACCACAACGACACAGCCGTTGCGGCCTCATTCTAGCGGTACGGCGGAAGCCGTCCGGTGGGCCATCCATGGGCGATTCCAATCGAACGCTTTCGTCCCAAGTCGATGGCGGTAGCTGAACTGTCGAGCGAATCGATCAGATGAAACTGGAATCGGAGGTCCATCGACTGCGAATCCGATCGATTTTGCGGTAGATGGTGGCGGGTGATTTCCCGAGCAATTGACTGATTTCCGGAATCTCCTTCCCCTCAAAGAGAAGCTGCGCGATTTCCTTTTCAGCAGGCTGCTTTAACTTCTCTATCAGCTCTTCCTGATAGCGCTCGAGGTATTCGATGTTCCGCCCAGGTTGCATCTGCATCGCCATGGGAGCGTCTGAACCGGAGGCTCCCTCCAGATGGGATTCCCCCACTTCCTTCTTCTTGCTCCGCCGTTCATCCCGCACCAAATTGATGGAACGCAGTTGGATTCGTCTGTAAAGCAACCGCCAGACATCGTGCCGATTTCGGATCCCCTGAAGCTCACCTGCGGCCAAGTCGGTCAGAAACGCGTTCATGACGATCACTACCAGATCTTCCTCGTCGGATACACGCGCGCCGCCATGGATTTCAATCAGTTTCCTTGCGCGTGCAGCAAGTCCGCGGAAGTAGTAATCGAAAAGGTCCTGAAGAACCTTCTGGTCCCCAGTCTCCACCTGTCGAAGCAGAAGGGTAATCGAACCCGTCATCGATTCAGAATCGGTCACAAGATGATCTCCCAAAGAACGGCAGAAGTGGTTGCAGGATTTCTCTCTTCATTCCAGGGTAGTCCTTTTTCTACCTTCCGCTGATTGGCTACATGCCTCCATCGATGATCCGCTCACCCGCTCCGTCTTCTTGACCGCGCCGCTCGCCGTCCCGAACTTCGTCCCAGATGATCGGCGATCAGCCACATCGCCAGCCCTGCCATGCCGCTGGCGGCAAGCAGAATGTAGACATGGATCGTGTGCCGCTGGCTAGGTGGATCGTCGGAATTCGAAGCGGCCGGGGAGTCGGACAAGAGGACGGCATCTGCCTTTGCCCCCAGGTCCAGGGTCTCGATTCCGGCGGCTGGAAGAATCAACGCCAGGAGAAGACTGGCGGCCAAAAGTAGCAGGCCAACCATCTGGATGCGCTGAGCTGCCCTTGGCACCACAGACGCTCGGGTTCGCTTCCTGGAAGTCATCCTTGATCCCTTGAAGCTGTCGCTTCCAAGTCTCACTGGGCCGCCGCTGCAATCGATCCGATGGACTCCCGGATTTTTTCAAAAGGTTCTTGCCAGTCAGTGTCGCGAAAACGTGGCGCAGTGGCAAGCGATCCATACGGCTCATCCTCACCGGCCCTTGGTGCATCGATGTTTCTCGAACATAATGGCGTCCAGCCACGGCGGGATACGGGAACGTCGAGTCAGCCGGGGGACGATCGAAGACAACCACCTGTTTCGATAAGGAAACGATCGATGTCGGCCGAAAAGAAACTTGCTGAACTCGGGTTGACGCTACCTCCAGCTCCCAAACCGGTCGGACTCTACAAGCCGATGTTGATCGTCGACCGTTTGGTTTACCTATCGGGCCATGGCCCCTTGAAGCCGGATGGGACATTGATCACCGGCACCGTAGGAGGCGACATGACGCTGGAGGAAGGGCAGATCGCGGCGCGTCAGGTCGGCCTAGCGATGCTCGCTACCCTGCGCGCCGGTCTCGGATCGCTCGATCGCATCCACCGCGTCATCAAGGTACTGGCGTTGGTTCGATCCACGGACGATTTTTTTCAGCAGCCTGCGGTGGTCAACGGCTGCAGCCAGCTATTTGCCGATCTTTGGGGTGAGGATCGAGGGATCGGGACGCGAAGCGCCCTGGGAACCAATACCCTGCCATCTGGGATCGCCGTCGAGATTGAAGCGATCTTCGAGCTGACAGGATCATGAAGGTTGTCTCGTTGAAGCTCGCCTATTGAATTGATTCGTCGTTGTGTCATCTCGACCGGATATCGGTCCGTTTGGATCGCGCCGTCGCAGCCCAACCGATCGCTTCCGACTCCCAACCGTCAGCTTTCCAGTTGAGACAAAATCCCGTTGCTGCTGGCAAAGCGTTCTGTCTCTATCCCCAGCCTTTGCAAGATGTTGACGAACAGATTCGATAGCGGGGTGTTCTCTTCGCCTTCCAATTCGACATGCCGACCATGCCGATAGGGGCCGCCAGCCAAAAGGATCGGAAGATTTCGGGTGCTGTGCGAGTTGGCGTTTCCCAGGCAGCTTCCGTAAATCAGATGGGTGTGATCCAGCAAG
>JBJSWM010000860.1:0-13218 GCA_046085865.1 Pirellulaceae bacterium | reverse complement strand
CAGTGCTGGCCCCTGATCGGCGGCAATGCACCAACGAAAGGCCAGGGACATCGCTAGGGCGGTTTTACCGGTCGCGGTATCTCCAAAGAGAATCAGGGGAGATCGATCGACCAGTCCGAGGATCGCGAAAGGATCGACCAGTTCGGCGACCTCGCGGTTCTCCTCGCCGGTATAAAAGCTGGAAACGATCCCCCGCCCCACCACGCCATGGGGCCGCTTCAGCGGAGGGATCTCCAGTGGGATCTCGTGATATTGGTCGGTGATGGACATCGCTTCAGCTCGTAGCAACAACCCGTCGAATGGGGACTGATTCAGAATCGTTCGAGTTGTCTTCGGTGGCAACCATTTTTCCACCACAACCTGAAAATCTTTCCACGCAGCCTGCCAGAAGGCAATTGCATCGGAAAAACCGCTACAAAACGCACGCGGCTGGGGTCCGGCTTCCCCAGGTGTCCAAGTCGTGGAAAACCCCTGAAGTTGGCGGGGGCGAATTCCGAACGACTAGCAAGAATGGTCGTGGACGCCAGCAAGCCGCTGCCCGCGCGCTTCCGCTTCGGCTCTTTCGACGGTTCGCCAGGAAAATCACCATGGGATCGGAACCTTCCCCAAGCACCCAGTTCAAGGGGAGCCGAGGGAAATCCAAATCATCGTCCGAACGGTCTGGAGGCCTTTCCGTGACCCGCGTCCTTTGGCTGGTCGCCATCGCTGTCGGTCTCTATTTCTTTTTCCAACACTATCGGATCGCTGGCCTCCAGCAGATTCGGATTGAGTCTCTAGAGTCCAAGGGGCCGGTGCTGCCTCCTCCCTCGGGCGACGGATCGCTGCTGCAGCGTACCTGGGATCGCATCGGCAAGCTGGCCAGTTCCATCACCTCCTCCGAAAGCGCATCGGCCCCGCCGGGAAAAATCCGAATCGCGACCTTTCATCTGGGGCGTTTCAGCACGGCCAAGGCGGCCAAGCCGCATGTCATGGAGGCGCTGACAAAGATCATTCGGCAGTTCGATCTGGTTGCGGTCCAGGACATTCGAGGTCCTGAACAGGATCTCTTGGCAATGCTTTCCGACCAGCTTCAGAGGAGTGGTCGCCGCTACGACTTCCTGGTTGGCCCTGAGGTGGGGCGGGCCAACGATCGGATGCGACTTGGCTTTCTTTGGGATGCCGATCGGATCGAAACCGATCGCTATCAGCTCTACAGCGTCGAAGACCCTCAGGATCTTCTCAGCTACGAACCGCTGGTCGGTTGGTTTCGCGCTCGGGGGATCGACCCCAAAGAGGCGTTCACCTTCACCTGCGTCAATGTCGCCATCCATCCCTCGCGTGTGGAGAATGAGATCGGTCTGCTCCCCGAGCTGTTCAGGACAATCCGCCGCGATGGTCGGCAAGAAGACGATCTGATCATCGCAGGGGATTTCGAGGCGAGTGATTCGAGACTGGAGTTTCTCAAGAGCGAAGGGATCGTGGCCACGTTGCAGGGGATCCCAACCACCGTGCGCGGCACCGCGATGCTCGATCAGATCCTGCACCCAAGAAACGCGACGGATGAGTCGATAGGGAGAGCGGGGGTTTTCGATTTTCTGCGCGAGTTCAATCTATCGATCGAAGAGGCGCTGGAGATCAGCGATCATCTTCCTGTGTGGGCCGACTACTCGATTCGCGAAGGAGGCGACCGACTGCACACCTACCCGCAGACCTCCTCCTCCGACCGCTCGCCGGCCCCAACTCCCACGTTCGGACCAGCGATTCCGGCTCCTTCCCTCGCGCCTGCAGGACCGGGAACGTTCACTTCAGCACCTGGTGGCATTGCGGTCGAACCACCGGCGATGATGCCACAGGGAATCCCTGTCGTCCCTTTGCCCGCGGCTCCCTACGGCAACACGACCACGCCGGCTCTTCCGCCCCCTTTCCCGGATCGTTGAGCTCCATCGGGGTGGCTTCTTTGTGCCAGGAGTCCAAGACCCGTGCTGGGTCAGGGATTCGAGGGTTTGGAGAAGACCGCCTCCGATTCGGCCCAGCTACCGACCGCGCGGAACTGCCCGCCGTGCTCCAGGGCGATCTGCCGAAGGGTCTGCGCCCCTTGGGTGCTGTGGAGGGAGATGGTGTAGATGGGGACTCTTGGCGTTCCATCCGACCCCAGATTCCACTGTCTCAGCCACTCCAGAGATGGATCGTGAAGCTGTCCGTCGGATAGAAGGAAAATGGCGTCGGGGTTCATTCCCAGCGCGATTCTCAAAGCGACACCCGGGAAGGTTTCGTAGCCCAATTCATGATGCCGTAGCCAAGCCCGTAGCTTCAGTTGCGACTTGCGGCTGGCCATGAAGTAGCCGTCGTGGGCGCCGGAGCTATTTTGAAATGGGTAGGTGTCGTGGTCGAAGCAGATGACGGCGAAACGCTGATCGGGCGCAAGGCTTTCGATCGATCGCTGCAGTTCCTCCACCGCCGACTCCCATCGCATCCCTCGCATGCTGGTGGAACTGTCGACAACGAACACAAAACGACTTCCCAGGGCGCTGACTCCGAAGAAGGAAGCCCCGGCTCCCGCTCCTTCGGCCCCCCCCAATCCGCTCGCCCCCATGGCGCCTCCAGCCTGTGCGACCTGGGAGGATGCGCGACTGCTGGTTCCGGAAGGGAGTGATGGCAGCGAATCGTCGAGGGAGGGGAGCGCGAGAGGCTGGACGGTATCCAAGGTGGTCGCGGGAGAAGGAGTTTCCAAGTTGGCAGAAGAGGGAGCTTCCGGGGCAAGCGAGAATTGGCCGACCTCCAGGGTATCCTCATTTCCCATGGACGAATCGATATCGACTATCAGATCGACCACCGATTCCTGTTCCAACCCTCCCACCGCACCGACGATTGCCAGTAGAAGTAGCAGACCGACATGCACCAGCCAACTGCCAAGGAATGCCACCCAGCCGAAGCGACTTTTTGAGGTAGGTGTCATCTCCCCTTCCCATCCAAGCCACCGGCTTGATCGGTAGATCGTCTCCGCCTGAGAGGCACGATGCCATGAGTTCAGGCAGAAAGCCTCGATCTAGTTTGATCCTACCGCTTAGCGCGGAGGAGGTCAAAGCGCCGCCAATCCCTTTCCATCGGCCGCCGAAATCAGCTTTCGAAATCCGAGGGAATTTCAACGATCAGCAGGGAGATATCATCGCGTGGGCCATTGGGCTGGCACCATGCCATGACATCCTCCAGCAGTCTGTCGCCCTGTGGGGAGATGGCATGATCACGGTGCTGATCGATCGCGCGCAGCATTTTCTCGTTGGTGAACTCGGCCAACTGGCCATCCATCGCTTCGGGGATCCCATCCGAATAAAGAAACAGCCGCTCCCCTGGCTTCAGATCGACCGACCATTCATCGAATTCGACGTCATCCACCCATCCGACTGCCAACCCCTCACCCGGAAGAAACTCCGCTGGCTCCCCAGGCCGTTGCAGTACCGGTTGAGGATGTCCTCCGCAGGCGTACTGGAAGCGATGATTCCGCAGGTCCAGGACTCCGTAGAGGATGGTGAAGTGAAGTCCCCCTTGGGAGTCCATGGGGAAGCGACGATTGAGTTCTTCGACGACGGTTTTGGGTGGGGTAACCACCGGTTTGCCGCTGAAGGGATCTAGTCGTACCAGCAAGCTGGTCGCCGAGGCTTGGGGGGCAAGGACGCGCCCGACCGCGACGGCCAGGAGGCTGCTGGCCGCTCCATGGCCGCTGACGTCGACCACATACAGCGCCACATGGTGTTCATCGAGCCTCGCGTAGTTGAGGAAGTCCCCAGCCAATTCCTCGCAAGGGATGTATCTCCAGGCGATTTCGATACCAGGGATCGGCTGGGATTCATTCGGCAAAAGCGATTTCTGGATGCGAGCGGCGGCGTGAAGGTCGTGGGTCATTCGCTGATTCAGCGATGCCAGTTTGGTATTGAGCGATTCCAGCTGGGCATTCCACTGGGTGAGTTTCTCCTTGGCCAGGGTCAACTGTTCGTTGCTGCGATGGAGTTCGCGATTCTTCTCGACGGCATTTTCGAAGGTGGAGACGAGAAGATTGAGCGTTTGTTGTCGACCGGAACGGACCGTGTACGTTTTGCCGTGAAGTGTCACTTTCAGTTCGGGGCCAGTCGGCTGCTGGTCGTCCTGGATTGGCTGCGTCAGCATCGACTCCACACGGCTTAGCAGGTAGGCCGGATCGTAGGGCTTGGTGACGTAGTTATCGGCGCCGACGTCCAGTCCCTGGATGATGTCTTCTGCGTCGGAGAGGGTGGAAAGCAGGATCACTGGAATGTGGCGAAGAGCGGGATCGCTCTTGATGGCTCGGCAGAGCCCATAACCGTTCAGCTTGGGCATCTCGATGTCGGAAATCACCAATCTGGGAAGATGCTGCCGGACCAGGTCGAGCGCAAGTTCCCCATTGAGCCCGATGTGAGCGATGTAGCCGGCTTGTTCCAGGCGGTTTTTGAGCACCATTCCTTGGATGCGGCTGTCTTCGGCGATGACGATGACAGCAGGTGGGTTTGAGGAGTTATTCATTCAAGCCATCCGGTCAGGCAGTCGGAGGAAAAAGGCCCGAGTGGTCTGCTGCCGGCGACCAAGCGAGGTCCGAGACGACTTGACTCTGTTACTTCTGTAGTTCGTCACTTCTGTACTTCCCGCACGATCCACGACGCGATGCGATCCAGCGGTATCACGCGATCGGCCAGCTGTTCGTCGACCACTGCCTTGGGCATGCCGTAAACAACACACCCCTCCGGATGCTGCGCAAAAACCGTACCCCCTCGCCGCTTGATCGCTCGACATCCCTCAGCGCCGTCTCGGCCCATGCCGGTCAGCACCACGGCGAGAACATGGCCTTCGTAAGCGATGGCGGCAGACCGAAAGAGGACATCGACGGCAGGTCTGCAATTGTGTTCTGGTGGGTTTTCGTTGGTTTCGATGCGCACGCGTTCGCCTGTGCGGACCAATTGCAGATGCTTTCCGCCTGGGGCGATGTAGACGGTGTTGGGCTTGGCTTCCTGCCCCATGGCTCCTTCGATGACCTGTAGTTGGCTGGCCTCGCAGATTCTCTGCGCCAGGGAATGTGTGTAACCGGGGGGCATGTGCTGGACGACGAAGACAGGGACCCCCAGATTCTCCGGAAGCTTGGGGATCACCTCGCGCAGCGCAACAGGACCACCTGTCGAGGTGCCGATCACCACCGCATCGATCCGTTCGGCCTTGGTGGCGACGTCGGGGGCCCCTGGGATTGCCGTGGTGGAGGGAGTGGCGTTGAAGCTGGCGTTGACGCTGGTTCGAACGGGTACGGCGGTGGAAGGCAACTGGGACTGACTCGCCATCAGGATGGATAGTTTCTCGGTCAGTTGTCGGTGCAAAGCATCGCGGTTGGCTTTCGCATCGGTGCTGCTGGGCTTATGGATGAAATCAAAAGCGCCTGCCAGCAGTGCATCGGTGGTCGTTTGAGCTCCCTGGCTGGTCAGGCTGCTGAGCATGATGGCGCGAGCCCGACTTTTGCGTGCCTTCATCGCTCGCAGCACCTCCAGCCCGTTGGATTCGGGCATCTGCACATCGAGTGTCAGGAGGTCGGGCTGGAATTGTTCCAGTTTGGCCAGCGCATCTTTGCCGTCGATGGCGACTCCCACCACCTCGACGCCTGGAATATCGCGCAGGACATTGCGCACCAGAGTCCGGTAGAGTGCAGAATCGTCCACGACCAGGATTTTCATATCATCCCCTTCGACGCTTCTTCTGGGATTCAGTTGCCATCTGTCTCATCGCTCGCAGAAACATTCCTTTTTTGTTTTTCGAAAAGGTCCAGCAGTCGATCGGCGTCGAACGGTTTGACCACGAAATCGATGGCACCCAGCCGGATGCATTCGCTGAGCTTGGTGGCTTGACTGACAGCGCTGACCATGCAGACCCTCGCTTGCGGATCGCTGGCGCGGATCGCTCGCAAGGCTTCGACCCCGTCCATTTTGGGCATGACGATATCGAGTGTCACCAGGTGGGGACGCAACCGCGTATATTTGTCGCAGGCTTCGTGTCCATCGGCAGCATGACCGACCACTTCCCATCCAGCTCGCTCTGCGATCTCCTGAATTCTCAATCGCATGATCAACGCATCATCGACAATCAGGACTCGATAACTCATAGGGTACTCCCTTGCGTTCCCTCGGAAGTCTTCATACTTGAATCGGTTCCCTTCCCAGGATCTCCAGATGCACGTTCCCGCTGGCCGCATCGACCAGTAGCCTTCGGCCGGAGGTTCCGCCGCAATGGCGCGCGACAATCGCGATTCTCGCCTGCTTCAATGCGCGTTCGACTGCCTGCACATTCTGATCGCCGATACTGAGTTGGTTGCTGGTGATCTGTGGGAACATGTTGGCGCCGCCGAGAATTTTTGCAACCGGTTGAATGACCTGAGGTCCTGCCATTGCGTTCAGCCGTCGCAATAGCTCGGGGATCGCCGTATCGGCATACTTTCCCGGCAACTCCGTCTCGCCACGCGATTCCGGTAGAACGACGTGCGCCAAGCCGGCCAGTTGCAGTCGACGGTCCACCAGCAGGACACCGACGCAGGATCCCAGCAGGGTGCGCAGTTGTGCTGGGGCTTTGGCCACTGCCAGCTCGCCGATCGCCACGGCAATGGCACCACCCCCTTTGCCTGGGGCGTCGATCGAGTTCATGATGTCTCCCGAAGCAAGTCGATCGCCACCTGGAGTCCTGCGGAATCAGGGATCCACAGCCAGTGCCACTGCACTTGGCGGTCCTCGATCACCATCTGCGTCTGCGCGACCAGGACCTGGGACGATTCGATCGCCTGGTGGCTGAGCAGAAACTGCATGAGCGCTGGGGCATAGTCGCGCACAAAAATGGGTGGCGATGGAAGCCATGCATCCTCCGAATGAGGCTCGCTAATACCGATCCTTGCAGGCAATTGCTTTTGCAGAGCGCACAGGAAAGAGCAGGCTAGGATGTTGGCTGTTTCCATCGCTGCGGAATGTTCGATATCCCCCCAACTTCCTTCGCCGTTTTCTTGGGGAGGACGCCCCAATAGCAAATCGGCCAGAAGCAGACCTGCCCTATCTTCAAAAGCGAGGATCCATTGGCCGCTTAGCCCTCGAGCCACCTGCATGATGCACATGCCGATTACCTGATCGTCCGATCCCAGCGTTTCAGTCGCTGCCTGCAGCGACCGAGGCTGGATGCGATGCAACCGGACGGAGGCGGGGTGAGCCAGCCACTGGCTGAGGGCCTGGGAGGCTTCGCCTGCGCCCTGCTGGAAGAGCGACTCCAGTTGCTTGCATTGCCCTGCATTGAGCATCGTGGCATCCTTTTGGCGAAGAACCGTCTGTCAAGCCATCTCTAGCGGCACGCGCCGGCGAGTGCGCAGGCGATCATGCACCAGTTCGATCGACGCGGCCACATCCAGCAGCAGGCAGACCGAACCGTCTCCTAGAATACTGGCCCCAGCGAGACCACGGATCGGGACGAAATTCTCCGAAAGGCTCTTGATCACGATATCCTGGCCGCCTCGAAGTTCGTTGACTTCCAACCCCATTGTCTTGCGGCCAGTCGTCAGGATCACCACTTCCACCCTTGCCCCTGCCGCAGCAGTCGCCCGCTCAGAAGTTCGACGTGGCTCAACCCCGTTCCAGTCGAAGATGTCATCAATCCCCACCAGCGGGATGAACTCGCCGCGTACTTCGATCGAGTCGCGGCCATGGACCGACAGCACTTCGCGCTTGGGCACCGAGACGATTTCGCGGACGTTCTCGATAGGAGCAGCGAAGATCCCGTGCGGCAGGCGGAACAGCAGGCTTCGAATGATCGCCAGGGTCAGCGGAAGACGGATCTGGAACGTCGTTCCCAATCCGGGTCTGGAGTCGACCTCGATGGTTCCATTGAGTTCCGCAATGCGTGTCTTGACGATATCCATCCCAACACCGCGCCCCGAGATATCGCTGACCTGTTCCGCGGTGCTGAATCCCGGATGCCAAATGAACTGCATCCATTCGCGATCGGATAAGGTTGCCGCGGTCGCCTCCGGCACCAACCCCCGCTGGATCGCACGAGCTCGCACCTTCTCGACAGCGATTCCTCCACCGTCATCTCGAATGGTGATCAGGACGTTGTTTCCGCTGTGGGTTGCTTCCAGCGTCAGTGTCCCAGCGTCTGGTTTGCCCCGCTTGCGCCGCACCTCTTCTGATTCCAGTCCATGGTCGATGGCGTTGCGGACTAAATGCACCAGGGGATCCCCCAGCTCATCGATCATCCTCTTATCCAGTTCGGTCTTCTCCCCGCGAATCTCCAGTTGGACCTTCTTTCGCAGTTCGGTGGCGATATCTCGAACGACTCGCTTGAAGCGATTGAACAGGGGTCCTACCGGGACCATGCGGGTGTCGAGCACTCCCTGCTGCAGGCCGTTGGAAACGCGAGTCAGCTGATCGATCGCTTCGTTCCACTGGTCCATGCAGCGGCGGCCTTGATCGAGCGATTGGAGGAGTTCCTCGACCACCTCCATCTGCTCCCCAAGGGCTCGTCGAATGTCCGAAACAGCACCATGGCTGCTGCGGTGGTCTGCGTCGAGTTCTTGCGACATTCCCTGCAGGCGATCCCCTAGCGACCTGAGTCGCCCCAGAAGTCCCGATTTACGAAAAAGAGGTTGCATCTGTCTGGCCAGTTGCAGGAATCTTGCCCGATTGACCACAAGCTCCCCTGTGAGATTCATCAGTCGATCGAGTCGGTCGATATCGACCCGCACGGTCTCGACGACCTTCGACTTGGGATCGGCCACCGTGGACTCTGGCGTCTCCTTCAGCGATTCCCTGGAAGGTGTTCCATGGGCCGCAGCAGCGACCGGTTGCGCCGCTTCATCAGGCTGCTTCGTTGTTGCCTTGGGCACCGCAGCGGTTTCTTCCGCAGCAGCCTGCGTCACGGGAGCCGCCACCATCTGGTCTGGCTCTTCCCAATCATCCCCCACGGCTTCGATTTCCAGAAGGTCCACTCCGGCCACATCGGCGGCCGATCGTACCTGGGACTCGGTGGCCGCCGTGCGAAGCCAAACTTGCAAGGTACCCAGCGAGGCCATCTGCTGGCAGGCTTCCAGAGGCGGGCTGACTTTCGCGAGTTCCCCCAATTCTTCCAGACGCATCGCAATCAGTTCGGCCTTCAAATGCGGCAGTTCGATATTTCGCTGAAGGTATGCGATCACCCGTAGCACGCGCTGGTTGCTGGAGGGGGTTGCTTGTGTGTCTTCTTCGATAGGGAGTTGCTGGAGTCCCGAAGCGGGACTGGCCGGGGCTTCTCCCGATGAAGTCGATGGCGACTCTTTCGCCACAGGCCTCGGTAGATCGCTGGCTGCATCCTCTTTCGCGATGCTGGGAGAATCGACGGACAGAGTGGTTTCCATCTGGGGGGACACGTCGGCCACCGGCTGAGATTTGGCGGCGACCGCCTTGGCTCCCGCATCTGGCGTCGCGGCGGTATCTAGCCGCGTCATCAGTTCTTCCAGCAGTTCGGGGGCCGGGGCCAGAGGCTGGCCCGCGCGCAGCTTGGAAACCGACTCCCGCAAAAAGTCGATGCAGCGGAGAATCAGGTCCATCATTTCCTGATCGAGCGTCGCGAGGCCGGAGCGAAGTCGTTCGAAATGATTCTCCAGGTGATGCGTCAATACCGTGATGCTGTCCAATCCCATCATGGCGGACGATCCCTTGATCGAGTGGATCAGGCGAAACGTCTCGTTCAGTTGATCGGGGTTGGTGGGATCTTCCTCCAGTTGCAGCAGCACTTCGACCACGGCATCCAGCTGTTCGGCCGTTTCATCGACGAACATTTGGAGGTACTGCGCCATCTCCTCGGAGGGGAGGCCGCTGGAAAGCTGAAAGTCGTCACCACTCATGATGCACCTTGCAATTCTTGGCGAAGGCGACCGAAGCCGCCGGTCCAATCGACACGGTCCGTTGCGTTTTACGGTTTTTGATAGAGGAAAGTCGAGCGTTTCTGAAGCGAATCCAGCATGTCGAAAACACCCTCGGATGGGCCTACCACCAAGTAGCCTTCGGGAGCTAGCGATGCGATCAGATGCTGTAGCGCCTTCTTCTTCGATTCGCGATCGAAATAGATCATCACATTGCGCAAGAAGATGCAGTCGAACGGCTCGCTCCGCATCGGCTCCATCAAGTTGTGCTGTTGAAACGAAACATGATCCCGAAGCGTTTTGCTGACCACCCAGTTCTGGCCGCTCTTATCGGCCTGGAAATAGCGCCGCAATCTCTGCGGATCGATCCCCTCCACCGCCCGCAAAGGGTAGATGCCTTCGCGGGCGCGTTCCAGCATCTGGGTGCTGATATCGGTCCCCAGGATCGACCACTGCCAACCGGCTAGGCGAAAGCGGTTTTCCTGGAGGCAGATCGCCAGTGTGTAGGGTTCTTCGCCAGAGCTGCAGGCGGCCGACCAGATGCGGATCGACGAGCTGTGTAGGCCTTGGTTCTTCCGAGCGATTAGGTCGTCCAGGAACGGACCTGAGAACCAGTCGAAGTGGCTGGCGGTTCGGTAGAACGACGTCTCGTTGGTCGTCAGCGCATCGAGGAATCCAGCCACTTCCGCTTTTCCCGCTACGGACGTCAGGTAGCGATAGTAGGCATCGAAGTCGGCGATCCCTGTTGCCTTCAAGCGCCTTCGAATGCGATTGCTGGCCAGCGTGATCTTGGTCGGCTCAATCTTCACCCCAGCAACTTTGTAAAGGAATTGGCGAAACTTCTCGAACTGTTCCTCGCTCAGCCGTTCCTGTTCCATGGGATATTCACCGATCGATGTTGCTGGGATCCACGTGCCGAATCGCTTGGCCGTTGGTAACCGCTGCGATTGCATGGCGCTATTCCTTGAGGGAGATCAGGTTTTGAAGCGAGCTACTAGGTCGCGGAGGCTTTGCGCCTGCGCGCCCAACTGTTCGGCGCTGGCCGCCATCTGTTCGGCCGCTGCTGCATTCGATTCGGTCGTCTCGGAGACGCTGCGCATCGCCAGTTTGACCTGGTGGGCACTGGTGGCTTGAGTCTCCGTGGAGGCGGCGATGTTGATGATCCCATCGGCGGTACGGTCGACCGCCTGAACGATCTGCCGCAGGGCTTGGCCCACCTTCTCCGATAAACTGGCTCCTTCTTCCACTCGTCTTGAAGATTCCTTGATCAAATTGGTGATCTCCTTAGCCGCCTCGCTGGAACGTTCCGCCAGCTTGCGAACTTCGTCGGCCACCACCGCAAACCCAAGCCCATGTTCGCCGGCCCTGGCGGCTTCGATGGCGGCATTGAGCGCCAGGAGGTTGGTCTGACTGGCGATCTCGCTGATCACTTGGATGATGTCGTCGATCTGTTCGCTGGATTTCTGAATCATCTGCATCGCATGGATGGCTTCATCGACGGCTGCGCCGCCATTTTTTGCCAGTCCTGCCGATTCACTGGCCTGATTGCGTGCGAGGCTGGCGTTTCTGGAGATGACGTCCACCGATTCCAGGAGTTGCTGCATCGAGGCGGTCACTTCTTCGACTGAAGCCGCTTGCGTCTGAGCCCCTTCGCTCAAATTGGCGCTGCTCTCGGCGATCGTCCTAGCTCCCTCATTCTGCTGATGGGCTGCTTCGATGACTTCGCCGATCAGGGTGCGCAGATCGGCGAACATCTTCCGCATGCTGTTTCCAAGTCGGCCTAGATCGTCCTCGCTGACCACCGCGATTTCTCGCGTCAAATCCCCTTGAGCAGCAGCCTGCACCGAATGGAGTAGCGTTTCAACCTTCTCGACCGTGTCTCGGCGCTGCGACTCCCGTTCCTGCTTCAGCTGCTCTTCCCGCTCTTTGGCATGCTCCTGCTCGGTGATCACCTCCCAGGTCACCATCGGCCCCAGGTATTGCCCACCCTCGTCCAAGATCGCCGTGACGTTCAGATCGAGGATTTCATCCCCCAAACGGATTTTGGCGCGATGGGGCAAGTTGCTGGAGTCCGATACAATCCGCCGCTGATGCTCGGGGCGTTTGTGAAAGATATCGATCGACTGACCGATGATCTCGTCGACTCGACAGGGCAGCAGATGCTCCAATCGGCGAAGGGCGCGAAAGGATGCAGGGTTCATGTACCGGATGATCGACTGTCGATCGGCCAGGATAATCCGCACCGGGACGTTTTCGACGATTTGGGCAAAGGTGCGCAGCTGGATCCCTGCGTGAACTAGCGAGTTGGCGCTGATGCCCGGAAGCGACGCGGCTTCCCCCGCCCCACCCTCTTCTCCACTCTGAGTTCCTCCCCGATTCGTCGATCGTTTCGCCATCGCTACCTCTTCTCTCCCTTGCGGTCACCTGTGGGGAGCTTGTTTCGGACTCTGTTTCCACCATGGGACCGACTGCAGATCCCGCCGGCGATCGGTCAGCCGCTCACTGCGTTGTTCTTCAGCCGCTTGTCAACTCGCGAAGGCCCACCTGTGCCACGCGATCGAGTTTCTCTGGATCCAAAAGTTCGTCGATCTCCAGGAGAATGACCAACGTCCCGGCGACACGGGTGAAACCAGCGATGTAATGGGCTCCGTGGCTCGTTACCGTTTCGGGTGCAGGCTGGATGGCATCCTCGGAAATCCGCACCACCTGAGTCACGGTGTCGACGGTGCATCCCATGGTACGTGACCCCACATTGACGACGATCGTCCGGGTCTCGTCGTCGGCTTCCTTTGGCGCCAGTCCAAAAAGCTTTCGCAGGTTGATGATCGGTATGATGGCGCCGCGGAGGTTGCTGACGCCTTCGACATAGTCGGGAACTTGTGGTGTTCGCGTCACCTGTTTAAGGATCACGATCTCCTGGATCTGTTCGATCCGAAATGCATAGTCTTGATTGTCGAGCCGAAAGGCGACAAATTGCGCTACGTTGCGAGTCAATTGATCGGCTACCCCCTCAGCAGTCGGCTTGGTCACCATGGCGACAAAATTCCTGGTGTTTCAGAAGGAAGTGGCTTGAGCCGTGTGGCGAAAAGCCTGGATGTTTCAGCGATCCTCGAGACCGATCTGAATATACCTCCACCCTAATTCAATGCTGCTGGAACGCCCAGCAAGAGTTTCCCGGATCGTCAAAGTCGCTGCCGAGCTTGATGATTCTGACGGTTCTAGGGAGGTTCCAAGTTCCAGGGTGCACGTCGACGACGCGCTGCCTTGTCGCGACACTCCCGACGCACCCACTTCTAGGTGTCTTGCTACAGTCGCTATAATCC
>JBJSWM010000859.1:0-2033 GCA_046085865.1 Pirellulaceae bacterium | reverse complement strand
CTTGGATCATGGGTCATCGAATATTCCTCTCAGAAGATCGGGAGATGGGGGCGGGACAGCAGCAATCTCAGGCGGGGATTTGCGGCGCGAGGATGCAAGCGGAACGCCGAACCGCGCGCACTGCTCGGCATTCCAAGGGAGAAGGATTTGGGTATCGGCAGCCCGTGGGATTTCGCCGGGAACCGACCCATTCAAAGGCAGGAGGTCGCGATGGAAGAGTTCATGACCGTGGATATGGGAATGATAGACACCAGCCGTCCGGGAGATACCGATCCCGTGCAGACCATTGGCCACCGAGCAGATTGGCAAGTCCATCAGCTCGCTGGGCAGGACCGTCCGCCGAATCTGCTTGGAGTAACTGGTGCTCGACGAGTCCTCTTTGGCCGACGTGTAGCTCTTGCTGACCTCCCAGCGTTCCTGGTCCCCGATCAGCTGACTGAAATACTCAGCCGTCGCCACGCACTCCAAGCGGCCCACAAACCGGTTTCCGATTTGCCCCAGCAGTTCATCGGTGCCGTAGGTTCCATAAAGCCGATCGCAGCGAAGCCCCGAGATGGTCTGAAAGGCCAGTAGCAGACTGGCTCCCTTCGAACGCCCCTTTTTGGCTAGCGGAATCAGTCCATCCAGCTTTCCGGCATCGGTCAATTCATCCAGAACAAACCAGATCCGCCGGTCCGGACTGTCCGGCAGATGCAGCGTCAGCCCGGTGATTCGCTTAAAAATGCAACGATTGATCGCGTCGATCGAATGCCGGCTGATCTCCGAATTGCCCAGAATCAAAATCCGCTGATCCTCCAGCCAATGCTTCAGCGAAATCCTCTGCTCGGCATGCTCCCAGCAGGCTGCAATCGGTTCGAAGGGCTGGATTTTCGTAGCGATCGACGAAAGCACATTGAGCGCCAGCTTCTTCTCCCGCAGATAGAGGTCCACCAAAGATTCGGTCGCCGGCTCCTGCCGCAGTAGTGGCTTCAGCTGCCGAATCGACTTCAATGGCCGAAAAACATCCCCCAGCGTGTAGGGAAGCTTGCGGATGAAATAATTCAGCATCACCCCATACATCAGATGCCGGGCAGCATCGGTGAAGTAGCGATTGGCGTCACTGGACTCCGGGATGATCGTCGAGACGAATTCATGAATCACCCTCGGTTCATCGAGATCGACCGACAGATCCCATGCCGCACCCCGGACGTCGAACGGATTGAGCGTCGTAATAAACTTTGGATCGACAATCCCGGCCAGGATCGGAAACATATCCTCCTTCGCATCGAAGACCACCGCCCGGCACGCCCGCTCCTCAAAGTCACCAAACAGACTCTGCAGCATCAGACGCACCACCGTTGTCTTCCCTGAACCCGTCGTCCCGGCGACAAGGAAATGGTTTTGCGCCTCCGATGGGGGGAGCAGAAGATTGCCCCACCGAATCGGACGCGGATTGCGGTGCTCGCCGGGAGTCACAAAGCCATGGGTGAGTTTTCTAAAGAAGTCTCGCATCGTCATCGTCTCCTTCGGATCATCGAGGCGGGCCGATCGTTCTTCGCAGATTCTTTGACCGCATCCTGCTCACTGCGAATCTTCCTGCCTCGCACGAACGAAAACCCAGGGCCAAACAGTTCCACCAACACCAGGACTAGCGCTACGGCCGCCGCAAACAGCAGGAACCAGAATTCCCCGGTACTCGCCTCCTGCAGCATCCCCAGGAAGTAAAACGGCACGTAGATCATCAGCAGCAGCGCCACATACATCAGCGGCAGCAAAATGATCATGCAGAAGGTTAGGGCCCAAAAACGGATCCACGCCTGTCCCAGGCGACCAATCCACTTGAGGATCTCCATCATGCGTTCCATGGTCGATTGTTCCCCTACGAAGTTGGTTCACTCGACTTGCTGACGAAGGTCATGAGCCAACCTCTTGGCTCGTTCCCGACTGGTCGACCGCACCAGGTCTTCCAGGTTGTCACCGGCCGCTGGCTGACTGACGAAGATCCGAGTCTTCTCCCGGGCACGAGTCAGCTGCGTGTAGGCCATATTGCGATC
>JBJSWM010000858.1:0-7095 GCA_046085865.1 Pirellulaceae bacterium | reverse complement strand
CTCGCCGCTCGCATCCCACCTGCGTTCCCGTCAACATGGAGAGGCCTTGACGCCAACCGGTTTTTTGGAAGTCGACGAAAAGGCTGCCAGAGCCACCTCGCTGCGCGTTACAATCAAATGCGAATGCGGTTATCGGACCTGTCAGATCGCTTGCGAGCCGATGCCAACCTCGCTTCGCCTTCCTCGGCTGTCCATCCCCTTTCCAGCACCGCACCCTAAGCCACTTCCCGCCTCCATCCGACGACTCGACGAGGTCCCCCATGACCCCGATGCGGTTCATCCTTTCCATTCTTCTTCTCTATCCACCGCTCCTGATTGCGGCCCCCCGGCCCTCGTTCGGTCAAGCACCGGAAGATCAGCCGACCGGCCCAGCGCTCAGTCCACAGGAAGCCATCGCCCAATTCCAGATTCCACCGGAATGGCAATGGGATTCGTTGCTGCACGAGCCGCAGATCAGCCAACCACTGATGACCAGCTTTGATCCGGCAGGACGGCTTTGGGTGGTGCAGTACCTGCAGTACCCGGAACCTGCGGGCATTCAGGCACTCAGCCGCGATCAGTTTTGGCGGATCGTGTACGACAAACTGCCGATCGCGCCGGGAAGAGAAGGGCACGTGGCGGGACGGGATAAAATCACGATCCACGAAGATCGTGATTCGGATGGAAGCTTTGAGACAGAGACCGTCTTTGTTGATGGATTGAACATTGCGACGGCTGTGGCCCCCACAACCGATGGTGCCTGGGTGCTCAATCCTCCCTACCTCCTGTTCTATGCCGATCGCGATCAGGATGGCCGCGCCGATGGAACTCCAGAGGTGCACTTGGAGGGGTTTGGGCTGGAGGATACCCATTCGGTCGCTAATAGCCTCTGCTTCGGCCCCGACGGTTGGCTATACGCAGCGCAAGGATCGACTGTCACCGCTGCCATTCGCTCTAGCTCGCAGGATCCCCCGATCAAAAGCCTTGGACAGCTGATCTGGCGTTACCATCCCACCAAGAGAATCTACGAGATCTTCGCAGAGGGCGGTGGGAATGCTTTCGGCGTCGCGATCGATGATCAGGGAGAGATTTTTTCAGGTCACAACGGTGGCGATACGCGCGGCTTTCATTACCAGCAGGGAGGTTACTATCGCAAAGGTTTCACGAAACATGGAAGCCTTTCGAATCCTTTTTCCTTCGGCTACCTGCTGCCCATGCAGCATGACCCAATCCAAAGGTTCTCCCATACCCTCCTGATGCTCCAGGGGACTGCGCTGGCCGACCCCAACCGCCCCACCATGCTGGCGGTCGACCCGCTCCATGGCAAACTGATCGAGACCGAGCTGCTGCCTCGGGGAGCCACTTTTGCGACGCGAGATCTTCGCGATGCAGTAAGCAGTCAGGACAAGTGGTTCCGCCCTGTCGCCATTCAAGATGGGCCCGATGGCGCCGCTTACATCTGTGACTGGTACGACTTTCAGGTCGCTCACCTCTATGCGCATGTCGGCAAAATGGATCGTGATCATGGCCGAGTCTATCGACTCCGCCCGAAAACCTCCCCTCAGTCGCCAACGCCTCCAAAATGGAATCCAGCTTGGTCTCAGTCCAAGGAGATCTCTAGCCTGCTGGAATTGGTCGACACACTCGAACATCCCTACCGCTGGCAGCGGTCGATGGCCAGACGGCTGATCGCCAGTCACCCGCTCAAAGATCAAGCCGTCGATCGCCTGCTGCAAATGTCCCAGTCGACCAGCCCCCACGCTCTAGAGTACCTCTGGACTCTGCACCTGTGCGGCTACTTGGCCGATACGCTTGCTGCCGATTCCGATCCCGCCCTCCAGCTCGATCCATCTCTCTGGCTGACCCATCCCGAACCCCATGTCCGCGCGTGGACTTGGCGATTGATAACCGACGATGGACAGCTGACGCCAGAACGCATCGACTCGCTTCGTGCAGCCATTTCGCAGGAACTGGATCCGATCGTTCTGGCCCAGATCGCTTCCTCGATGATCCGCATCCCCGCAGAACAAGCGGTCCCGTTGCTTGGCAGACTCCTGCAACGCCCCATCGATCCACAGGACGCCACGCTGCCATTGATGACGTGGTGGGCGGTGGAACGGCATTCAGACCAGACCGCGCTGATCCACCAAGAACTGCTTGATCGAGCCGCCTGTTGGCAACAACCACTCCTTCCAGAACGGATCGCACCGAATCTCATCCAACGATGGCTACGGCAGGGAACCCGTGATTCCTACCATGCCGCTCAGATGGCAATCGCCAAAGTCGCGAACCATCCGAGCCCTCACGCTGCGAATGCGATCGCGGCGTCACTTCAAGCCTTCGAACAGGCTTTCGAAGGCCGATCTCTGGCGGGCGTCCCCAACGAACTGTTGGAGCAGCTTGCAACGCTTGGCCCACCCACCACAACGCTGAAACTTCGCCGCGGCGATGCGGAGGCAGTGACGGAAGTCATCGCTGGCTGGAAGGACCCGCAGATACCATCTTCGCTGAAGGTCCAGTGGATCCGCATCCTCGGAGAATTGCCGCAATCCGCGGCGATGCCTGAATTGCTGAGTCTAGCGACCGATCCAAACACCCCAACCCCACTTCGCGATGCGGCTCTCGCCTCGCTCAGCCGATACGACGATCCCCAAATCGCTCGTCGCCTAATTGAAGCATGGCCCATGATGGAAGAGCCAATGCGGAAGGTCGCTGGAATGACACTCGCAAGCCGATTGGCATGGAGCCTTGCGTGGCGGGATGCCGTGGTCGATGGAAAAGTGGATGCTCAGTCGCTGCCGATCGAAGCGGTTCGAGCCATGCGACTGCATCCTGCTCCAGAACTCCTCCAGTCGATCGATCCCTGGTACCCCCCCACCGGCTCGATCGATCTGACAACCGCACAACAAAAAGTCGCCTCCTTCTCAGCGATGCTCCAGGAGAAACAGGGAGATCCCTACGCGGGGAAAAAGTTGTTCACCAATCACTGCGGCCGCTGCCATCGCCTTTTTGATCAAGGGGGACAGATCGGTCCCGATCTGACTAGCTACCAACGTGACCAGCTTGCCTCCCTCCTCCTTCATATCGTCGCGCCGAATCTCGAAGTGCGGGAGGGTTACCAGTCTTTTGCGGCATTGACGGAGGAAGATGTGCTGCTGGTAGGCTTCATCGAAAACGACCTTGGAGACGAATTGGTGCTCAAAGGTGTCGATGGACAATCGCATGGCCTGCGACGTTCCCAACTCCAGTCGCTCAAGCCCCAGCCCCAGTCCTTGATGCCTGAAGGTCTTCTCGATGCCCTTTCTGCCGACCAGGTAAGAGACCTACTCGCCTACCTCCGAAGCTCGCAACCCTTGCACGACGGAACCTGATTGAGCTGGGATGGAAGGGCGATACGGCTCCCCCATCCTTCCCAACTGAATCACGTTCCCTCCTCCAACCCCAGGAAGACGATCATGCTTTCCAATCCGCTTCCTCACATCACCGCTCCACTGCTCGGTCTGCTGCTGTTCCAAGGCGCGAAGATATTGATTCCTCCCAGTGTCGCTCCCGCCCAAGCACCCCCTGCCGTCCTGCCTCAGACAGCCCCCCTGACCATGCAGGGAGATATCGCCAGCGAACTGGTGGCTGGAGTCGATCGGTTCCTGTTGCGCGAGCTGGACGCCAGCTTGGAGAAACGGAAGCGAACCTGGCCTCGACCGGAGGCGGGAAGCTCGGACTTGGCTTCATGGAAGAAGGCGATTGAGCCCCTGCGCGAAAAGCTTCGATACCGTATCGGACTTGCGGATCAGCCTATCGCCGATCCCGAGTTGATTCTGCAATCTCCGTTGCAAGACTCCCAGCAGAAGGCTTTGTCCAGCACCGCTCGGATGCACTGGGTACGATGGCCCATCTATCCGGGTGTCGATGCCGAAGGACTGCTCTGGTTGCCAACCAACGCGCCCACGTTCCTCGTGGTGCTAGTCCCCGATGCGTCTCAGTCTCCTCAGGAGCTGGTTGCGGACTTCCCCGATCAGCCCTCGACAGCTCGGCAATGCGTTCAGTCGGGCGGTGCCGTGCTGATCCCTTCGGTCCTGCAACGAGACCGCGAAGCCAGACGCGGCCGCGCCAAGATGACCGACCAGGAATTTATCTACCGCAGCGCCTTTGAACTCGGCCGACATCCGCTGGGATACCATGTCCGGGAATCGATCAGCGGCATTCAGGCGCTCCGAAAAATCGCACCCAACTGCCCCACCATGATCGCAGGATGGGGAGAAGGTGGCTGGATTGCACTCCATGCGGCAGCCGTTTCCGATGCCTTTGACTCCGTCTGCATCAGCGGCCATTTCAAGGATCGGCGAACGATCTGGGAAGAACCGATCCATCGAAATATTCATGGCCTTTTGGAATCGTTTGGCGATGCACAACTGGCTGCAATGATCGCCCCTCGGATTGCTGTGATCGACGCGCAAGCCGGCCCCCAGGTGGAAATCCCAGGCGAGGGAGGTGCGCCAGGGAAACTCAGCGGGCCATCTGCCGAGCAGTCGAAGGAGGAATGGCAAGTCGCCCAGGAACTACTAGCACCTTGGCAACTAGAAAACTCCCTGCGATTCCACCATGACGGCAAACCATCCAGCCAAGTGCGATGGCCCGCCATTCAGCTCATTCTTTCCGATTGGAAGATCGATCAAAGTCAACCGATCGGCCCGGTAGCTCAGGATCATCTTCCCGGGCCATCCAAGACGCAACAGCGCCAGAACTCGCTGGAGAAATGGGATCGCTTTCGGCAACAGCGACTCGAACTGGTCCACGAAGAGCGAGCCCGCTACTGGTCGACGCTTGATACCTCCAGCCTCGAAGGTTTTGAGAAGAGCGTCGAACGATTTCGGACCGATTATCGCGAATCGATCATCGGCGATTGGAAGCAGCAAGCCCTGCCTTTGGCACCTGAAAGCCGCCTTCAGTTCGACAAAGAAACATGGACTGGGTATGAAATCCTACTTCCAGTCTATCCCGATGTGTTTGCCTACGGCTCGCTGCTGCTTCCCAAGGGGATCCAGCCGGGCGAGCGACGACCGGTCGTCGTGTTTCAGCATGGCCTGGAAGGACGTCCTGTCGATGTGATCGAGGGAGACCATGAAGCCTATCACGATGTCGCAGCTCGCTTGGCCCAGCGCGGCTTCATCGTCTTCGCACCTCAGAATCTGTATCTCTTTCATGACCGTTTTCGCACCTTGCAGCGAAAGAGCAACCCGCTTGGAAAAACCCTCTTCTCAACGATCGTGCCGCAGCACCAGCAGATCGTCGACTGGCTGAAGACGCTACCCTCGGTCGATCCCAAGCGAATCGCCTTCTACGGACTCTCCTACGGGGGAAAGAGCGCCATGCGCATTCCACCGCTTGTCCCAGATTACTGCCTATCCATCTGCTCGGCCGACTTCAACGATTGGGTCTGGAAGAATGCCAGCTCCAGCAGCTCCTACAGCTATGTCTGGACGATGGAGTACGAAATCTTTGAATTCGATCTCGGACGCACCTTCAACTATGCCGAAATGGCTGCCCTCATCGCTCCCCGACCCTTCATGGTCGAACGAGGTCACTTCGATGGCGTTGCACCCGATGAACGCGTCGCTCTCGAGTACGCGAAAGTGCAGCACCTCTACGAGGCAAAATTGAAACTCGCTGACCAAACGGAAATCGAGTGGTTTGTCGGTCCCCACACCATCAACGGAAAAGGGACGTTTGATTTTCTCCACCGACATTTAAACTGGCCACAGCCTAAATAGTTGGCTGTTCCAAACCCGATACCGCGTCGCTCTGTAATTGATCCTCCCGCAACGGAAAGGTTCCTCCTATGCTTCTCCCTGACCAACTCCAAAAATCGACCGGGGCTCGCAAACTCGCCAACTCCTGGTGCTGTTGGTTCACCGCTTTGATTTGGACCATGGTATCTCTATCCTTCGCCAAGGAGCCTACCTCTGCCGATCAGAAGGATTCCGCGATGCCCATCATGCGAGTCGGGATGATCGGATTGGATACATCCCATGCCATTGCCTTCACCAAACTGATGAACGATCCAGCCGCAACGGGAGCCCTCGCCAAAATGGATGTGGTGGCAGCTTTCCCTGGAGGCAGCCCCGATCTGGCAAGCAGTCGCGATCGTGTCGGAGAATACACGAAGCAGATGAAAGAAATGGGAGTTGCCATCGTCGATTCCATCGATCAGCTACTGACGCAAGTGGATGCGGTGCTTCTGGAAAGTGTCGATGGTCGCCCCCATCTCCAACAAGCGATTCCGGTCTTTCGAAGCGGCAAACCGGTCTTCATCGATAAACCGCTAGCGGGAACTCTGATCGATGCTGTAGCGATCGATATGGCCGCCAAGCATTTTCATTCCCGATGGTTCAGCAGCTCCTCCCTCCGATTCAGCCCCTCCATCTGGAAATCCAAGTCGCTTCGCGAAGAAGGGAAACTCATTGGCGCGATCTCCTGGGGCCCCGCTCCCACCGATCCCACACATCCCGACCTATTCTGGTACGGGATCCATGGTGTGGAAACGCTGTTTACGGCGATGGGAGAAGAAATCGAAACCGTTTCTCGCACGAAGTCCGATGGAACCGATACCGTGACGGGCCAGTGGAAAGGGGGCAAAATTGGCACCTTCCGAGGCATCCGCGATGGAAAATCGGACTACGGTCTAATGACCTTTGCCACGGATGCGATCGATTCCAGCGCTAAGTATGAGGGATACGGGCCACTGGTGCAGGCCATCGGCGATTTCTTTGTAGGTGGTCCGGCTCCAGTCCCCCCAAGCGAAACGGTCGCGATGTTCTACTTCATGGAAGCCGCTCATGAGTCGACTCAACAGGGTGGTAAACCGGTGGCGATTGAGTCTCTGAAGCAAGCAACCGAAAACCAAGCAAAAGAACGACTCAAGGAAATGGGGGTCAATCTCTGATTTCCTCCAACTTCTCTTCACACCCAACGGGCAGACAGTGGTTCGTCAGGCCCAGCAGGCCGACAGTGGCTCTTCAGGCCCGGCGGGCCGACAGTGTGCTGTTTTATTCCTCGCACTGATCCCCTGGATACCATTATTCTGTCCTCCCTTCTTGCTTTCCTCCCAACTGTTCCCCA
>JBJSWM010000857.1:0-3114 GCA_046085865.1 Pirellulaceae bacterium | reverse complement strand
CATCTCGATGCCGCCTGTGCACCTCCTCGGCGCGACGCCATTGACCAGCCGATGGAGGGTAGTGTAATAGTCCGCTTCCATCCTCCGAATCACACTACCCCAGTCGGCTTGATCCCAACCTGTAGGTCGCGGCCGGTCGGATGGCAAGCTGTTGGCGTCCAATCCCTCTGCCTCCAGTCCCATTCGCTTCAGATCGGTCTGTCGAAATAGCCTTCTCTTCCAGAGCACCGCATCGGCCAGCCTCCTCGGAGCTTCGCTCAACGCCTCCAGTTGCCCTCGATATTTCGCCAACCCACCGCGATTGCCGGCCCATCGCAGCAACTGGCTCAGCCCTCCACCGCTGAGGGTGTCGCCCCAAGCGATCGCCTGAAGCCCTGGCATCCAACGAGGCAGGGAACGAAAAATCTGATAGCCTCCGAAGGCTTCATCTCCACCAAGTCCACTCAGCGCTACCTTGATCCCCTCCCGATGGCAGGCTCCGGAGATCAGGAACGTATTGAGCCCATCCAGGGTTGGCTGGTCGAGTGAATCAAGCCATTGGTGGAACCAATCGATCGGCTGGTTCTCCTGAAGGACCACCGATCGATGTTCGATACCCAGTGCTGCCGCCGTCTCGGCCGCCGCACTGGCTTCATCCAATCCGCGATCACCGGGAAATCCCACCGACAGCGCCAGCAGCCCCTCGCGTTTCTCTCGTGCCGCCACTTCCGCCACTGCGGTGCTATCGACTCCCGCCGAAAGGAAGATAGCTACCGGCACATCGCTCTCCAAATGCCTGGACACCGCCTTGTGCAATCGTTCCGTTCCTTCGCTGGAATTGGATTGAAATCCGGGCGTAGGGTAGTCCCAATATCGCTCGATCGGCCCCAGCTCAACCCGCACCGCATCCACTTTCACTTCCATCCAGCTGGCGGGTGGAAACACCCGAAAGCCCTGCCAAACCGTCAACGGCTCAGCCACCGCTCCGTACGCCAGAAGGCTTGCCAAACCCGCGCGATCCAGAACCGCCTCCCCGGGGAATGCCTTCACGAGCGCCTTCAGATCGGAAGCGGCCGCAAAACGATTTCCCGACAAGCGATAGTAGAGCGGCTTCATGCCGATGAAGTCGCGGGCAAGCAGCAGTTTTCTACTTCGATCGTCCCAGATCGCCAAGGCGAACATGCCCCGCACGCGCCGCAGCACATCGCGTCCCCATTGCAGATATCCTGCGAGCAACACTTCGGTATCGCTGCGACCGCGGAAGACGTGCCCAGCCTCCAATAGCTGTTGTCTCAGTTCGCGGTAGTTGTAGATCTCGCCATTGAAACTAATCGCGGCTGGCCCACGCTCCATCGGCTGATGGCCCAATGGCGACAGATCGATGATCGCCAATCGGCGATGCCCCATCTGCAGTTGATGCTCCCCCAGATCACGCACAAGCTGACCACTGCTGTCGGGCCCGCGATGGACCATCGCTTGCAGCATGCTAGCGCAGGCAGCTTCCGGGGCTGCCGCTTTGCGATCGAGAATCACAGCTATCCCACACATGGTTCGGCTCTTCCCGCCGTCCACTTATGGCCGGCTCATCTCACCTCCCCTGACGTCACCTCAGGGAGCTAGGTGCGCCAACAGGGGATACTCCAGAGCCCCAGCGGATGCCGGCCGCGGGGGTCGCATGCACCAATTTTTCCCAGAAAATCATGAGCGGGCAGACCACCACGAAGAGCAGGAAAAATAGGTTGATGTTGCCTCCGAAACTACTTTCAAAGTAACGCAGCGTCTCGACAAACAGCAGGGTACACCCGGCAGCAGCCGCCGGGTTGTGCTTCATACGAGGCATGGCGATGCGACAAAAATAAGCCATCAACGCCCCGTTGATCAGCATGCCAAGAATCACGGCTGGCCACCCCCAGTTGAAGAAGAGAGCCCCCGCGATCGCCCCAGCGTCCGTTGAAGTGGTCGCTTTCTCCTCGTACGATGCCAAGCCTAAGACGGCTGAGCACTTGGCGCCAGGCCGATAAATCGGCTTTTCCGACCACAGGATTCGAGGGACCAGCGAGACGATTTCGTCGAGGAAAAACTCTCCTTCCAGCGTCCCGTAGATGATCGTCAGGCGATAAAAGCAAGCCGCAGTCGCACCGATGCAATGTCGCTGCACCAACCCCCAGAAGCCCCGTCGCGGAAACTCATGGGTCTCGCGAAACGCATCTGTCCCAGGGATCGCTCCTTCCAAGGCCGCCACCAAGTCAGGTAACACTGGATACGATTCGACTCGCTGTGAATCGCCGCGAGAACGCCGAATTTCATTGAATGGGAAAAAAACGAGCGCCACTCCCAGCAGCGTGACAGCAAGCGGTACCGCTTTTTGGAACGTCCGGATCAAGTCGCCTCGACCCCAATCGGCACGCAACTGGTTCACTTTGTAAAACACGATTGGCAAGCCAGCAATCAACACGCCGCTCTTCATGTACCCACCTAGGCTCAGCGCACAATCCAACAGGACAAACCCGTACGCGCCCCAGCGGATCCATGTCTTGTAGCGCGTCTGCGTATCACTGAAAACCAGCATCAGGTAACTTGCGGCTACTGGAAGAACGGTCGCCATCAGTTTCGGCAGAAAACTGGTGCGCACCATGGAAACGCCAAGGACCCCGAGCACCTTGAAGAACCATCCGACGGCCAGACAAAGAGCGATGGAAAGAACCGTGGTCCTGAACGAAAGATGTCGCTGTGGCATCATCATGCCGACCGCTACCGACAAATTCCTGTCAACCAAGCAATAACTGGCGATCAAAATCCAGTCGGCCGCCATCAGAAGGAATTGCCCATACAGCAGGTCGGCATCGACCGGAAATCGGCCAACTCGTAATTCGTAAAAAAAACCCGAAGCATAGATCATCGCCAGATGAAACGCTCCAAAACCGATCCGTAGCAGACCGGCGATCAGGTAGGTCATGAAAGGGGTCAGCCCTGCCGGCGAAGAACGAAACTCGCTGAAGAGCAATCCACTGTAGGCGATGATGTTCAGCACCGCGCTGGCCATCAACGTCTCCAAACGCATCGGCTCCACCATCAACCACAGCATCGCCAGATGGTAGGCTTGAAAAAGCAGAAACAGGACTCGGCTGCGATTGG
>JBJSWM010000856.1:0-651 GCA_046085865.1 Pirellulaceae bacterium | reverse complement strand
TTTGTCTCGATGCTGGAAGCAACCTATCGCGTCAAGACTGGTCAGCCCGTAATCGATCGCATTCCCCCTGATCATCATCCGACGATTCCTAGCGATGCAAGATTCGTGATGTCTTTGTCGTACAGGGAATTAGTTATTGCTAACGCGAAAGAAGGGGATGTGTTGCTCAGCTTTCGGACGGCGTCATCGACGTCAGGTCAAATGTGGTTTGCGATTCACTCGGATGCGAGGAGGAGCGGAGATATCAAAGCCATTTCTTTTCGGCCTAATACGTTACACGCACGGAAAGTCACGGTAGATGTTATTGGCCGAGTCCGATGGGCGAATGATTGAAGCTTGCGTTGATTTTTCGAGATTGCCGATTACCGTGCAGGAAGTAGCGTGTCTCTTTCCTGCTTTTGCGTGGTGGTGCGGCGATGATCAAGCAGACGGTGGAGATCTCGGCAGAGCCGGTCCATTTGGCCAGTCGTATGGGCCAGTTGGTTTTTCAGCGAAAAGATAAAGTGGTTGGGCAAACGGCCTGTGAGGATGTGGGGATGGTGGTGGTTGACCATCCGCAGACTACCTACACCCATCAAGCGCTTTCGCAACTGGCGGCATCCGATGCCGTGCTGGTGATCTGCGGCGACAACCACATGCCGATCGCCATGA
>JBJSWM010000855.1:0-1518 GCA_046085865.1 Pirellulaceae bacterium | reverse complement strand
CGAACCGCGCTGGGGAGCACCAAGCGGGATGAATTCCTGGGATTTCGAGTTGTGATGAACCCTGATGCGCTATGGAAGTCAGAAAAGCCTAGGCTTTGAATTTCAGCGATCGTTTTTTTTGGACTGATTCATCGATTTTCTACGACTTCTTGAGAAACGCCGACTCTCGGCGGTGATTCCCTTTCTGACGCAGGTCTACCAAGCCAGCCGGCTTTCCTTCGATCGTCGGATATCGAATGGCTAGCTTGGTCGCCGCGTCGCATGGAAAGGGAGCCATCCAAGGAGACGCGATCCCAAAAGCGCTCGCGCACGTCCTGCGTTGTCGTTTGCTTCGGAATTCTTCCGTTGATGGCCGTAGTTCTGCTTCTGTTATCCGCCTCGCAACCAATCAATCGAAAGGCTGAAAATAGTCAGCGACTGGCAGAGCCGACAAAGGATTTTTCAAATCCATCCGCAGTCGCACCGGCCCCAATCAAAAGCAAGCATCTGCATCCCGTCAATTCATTCTGGGAATCTCTGAGGGCCCATCTTTACAGTTGGCTTGAGCAGGACGAAGAAATGCAATGACGTTTTTTCACCCTCCTTGCAGGACTATTGCATGCTCATCCTTTCTTTTCGGAATCGCGTGGAGATTTTGAGAAATGCCGACCCTCGGCGGTGATTCCCTTTCTGACGCAGGTCTACCAAGCGATCCGGCTTTCCTTCGATCGTCGGTATCGATCGAAGACCTTGGTCGCTGCGTCGCATGGAAAGGGAGAAACCCATGGAGACGCCGAAGCGAAATCGTTGGAAATCCTCTTGCCTACTCTGGCTCTGTCTTCTAGTTCCGCTGAGCGCCTTGTTGCTGCTGCTGATCGCAGCATCGCAGCCATCGAAACTGGGATCCAAGAAGACAACCTCTCCAAAGACTTCATGGTCTCTACGCAAGCCTCCAATACAACAGCAACGGCCCGATAATTACTGGGACAGCCTCAGAACATTGCGGTATGACTGGGAGCAATGGTGGTACGGCGAGCCAAGTCCGCAAGGGGATATTCAAGTGATATTGCCGGACGTGAAGGTTTCACCCGCGCCCGGCAGCGAGTCGCCATCTTCGAAGTAGTGGATGGAAGGGGAATCGGTTGAGAATCGAAACCTAGCGACCATAGACGTCGTTTCTTTCGAGATGACTCGGAGTTCTTTCAGTGACTTGATGGCCTGGAGAATGGCGGATCCACCACGTACCCAAACCGTTCGTACGGGTATCTCTGTGGGTCCAAAGCGATCCAAATCGAAACATCCTTGCCATTCTGCAGTGACGGCCCAATGTTAGCGGTACGTCAGAGCGGTCCTGTTCTTTTGTGCCGGCAGATGCCCACCGGAGGATTTGCGCCCTTCCGCTAAGATGGGAAGATTCCCGACGGTGGGATGCAAACTATTGGGTCACCTTTGGGAGCCATGCTCTCCTGTTGCAGTGAAGCAATCACTACCCCATGTGAATCCCAGAAGACTCTGCAAACTCACTCGCTTGGGCGATGA
>JBJSWM010000854.1:0-1517 GCA_046085865.1 Pirellulaceae bacterium | reverse complement strand
CATGGATTGCAGCTGGGGCCAGATGGTCGAGTTTACATGAGCAAAGGGAATTCAAAGGGGCTGACGCAGCCAGGGCGAGTCGCACCGAAGGCGTTTCGCGATTTGTGGGGAGTCGACGCGCCGGCGGGGACTCCCGATATTCCCGCTCCGGAGGTGTTCACCCGCGAATCGTACCGTCGCAATTACCACGATCCCGCCGATGACTGGGGATTGGATGGTGGCATTCTGCGCTGCCAGCCCGATGGTTCGCAATTGGAAGTGGTCTGTCGAGGGTTTCGCAATCCCTGGGATATCGCATTCGATTCGGGATTCGATGGCATCGGGACCGACAACGATCAAACGGAAGGGGATCGCGTCTTCTCCGTCCTACCCGGCGGGCATTTCGGATGGAATCATCCGTGGAGCAGTCATTGGTCGGACCGCCTTCATCTACCGACCGCACCGGTCAGCGGTCCGCTCTTCGAAGGTTCCGGGACGGGGGTGACTTACTACGATGCGGACCAATTTCCTGAGCCGTATCGGCGAGTCTTTTTCGTCAACGATTGGCTTTCCAAGACAACCTATCTTTGGCGACCCCATTGGGATGGTGGGCTGATGCGGCCTGCGGAAGGTGGCTGGCAACCTTTTGTCGTCGGCGGACAGGCGCTGTTTCGACCGACCGATCTGGAAGTTGGTCCGGATGGGGCACTTTGGATTCTTGGGTGGAGTCGTGGTTATGGAGTGGAATGGGACGATCAGGGGCAGATGACCAACGAGGGAAGGATTTACCGAGTCGCAGCGACGTCGGTTCCTTCCCATTCCCTTGGCGAACCGCAAGCGAACGAGAGCGATCGATCCATCGAGCGATCGACCTTGGAGAATTGTGTCGCCGAGTTTCGGTCGCCGCTTATGGTTCGCCGTCGCGACGCGCAACTGGCCTTGCTGCAGATCGGTTCGTCGGCAATTGATCCGGTGATCGGTCGACTGAAGGCCGGCATGCTGGACGAATGCCAGGAGACGTGGCTGGTTTGGACGCTGGGGCAATTCGATCTGCTGGACCGCAAAATCGATCAAGCGATGCTCGATTGGGCCACCGCTCATCCTTTGCGACCGGAGCTGCTGAATCTTCAGGTGCAATCGATTCGGATTTTGGCCGATCGTTGGCTGCGTCGCAGCGATCTGTTGGGGGCATCCCAGCCGCCTCTACCAGACGCTCTTGCACAGCTTTTCATCAGCGACCATCCGCGAGTCCGCTTGGAAGCCACGCAGGCGGTGCGCGTCTGCCGTCAGAGCCAGGCGGTAGAAAAGTTGAAGCAAGCGATGGCCGAAGAAATGGATCCGACGGTTGCCTATCTGCAGTGGCAGACGTTGCGATCCCTTGTGCCGGAGTCGACATTGAGATCGATGCTTTCCGACCCGTCACCTGCGCTGCAGCGTGGCGCGCTGCTGGCGCTTTTGGAGACGCAGAGTCTTTCGCCGTCGGAAGTGCAGCAAGCCAGTGTTCAGCTAACTGGTCCCGCTAGCGAAATCGCCCAACA
>JBJSWM010000853.1:0-1509 GCA_046085865.1 Pirellulaceae bacterium | reverse complement strand
GGTCCTACTGCGCCAGAATCAAACCGGCACCGCCTCCTGGCTCGACATTCCAGGCGAAACGCCCCCCTGGATCACCGACTCCTGCAGCCTCCCCCAATGGCTCGATCGACTCCCCGTCACTGCCCTTCGCATCGATCAGCCAACCGCCCACACCCTGCGCCGCCTGGGAATCTCACGCCTCCACCACCTCCTACAACTCCCTCGCTCCGCCCTCGCCCAACGCCTCGGACCCGGAATCATTCGCAAGATCGATCAACTCCTGGGGCACATCGACGAATCGATCACCGGTATCACCCCAAGCCAGGATTGGTCGGCCTGCCAGCCGCTGGAAATCCCGATCGACCGCATCGACTGGATCGAACAGATCCTAGCCCAACTGCTGGAACAGATCTGCCTGCGCCTCCAGGAACGATCCGAAGGAGGCTTGCGCTGGATCGCTCGACTGACGATGCAGGAAGGCCCCGATCTCCTCTGGACGCTCAACCTCTTCCGCCCTTCCGCCGACCCCAACTACCTCCGGCCCCTGCTGCTTCAGCAATGCGAAACCAAATGGAAATCAATCGCCACTGGCTCCCCGCCGGCGATCACTCAGGTCCACCTGCAAGCCGCTTTGCGAACAACGATCCGATGGCATCAAACACTTTTTTTCGACCAGGACACCACGCCCCAGCAGGAAAATATCGCCCCACTCCTCGATCGACTCAGCAACCGACTGGGACGCCAAGCGGTGGTGCAGGGCATCCTGCAGACCGATCCTCTGCCGGAACAGGCTTGCCGCTGGACCCCCATCACCGGAACGCTGAGAACCTATTCGAAACGAAGCAGGTCGTTCTCCCGATCGATCCAGACCAAAGGGACCAAGCCGCTTCCTGCCGCCAACTATCAGACGCGATGGCGAGCCGAACCGCAGGAGACGCAGCCGCTGCGACGGCCAATCCAACTGCTCCCCATGCCGCTCCCACTAACCACCAGTCCCCCTGCCAGCCAAGACCTTCCCCACACCTTCCAGCTTGGTCACCAACCCTCCCGCAAAGTACACCAAGCCCGCGGTCCCGAACGCATCGAAACAGGCTGGTGGGAAGGCGATTCCATCCAACGCGATTACTATCGCATCGAACTCGATCATGGCGACTGGTGGTGGGTCTATCTCGATCGCCGAAACCACATCTGGTACCTGCACGGCTACTTCAGCTGACGAATCCTTCAACGAGTGCCTGTTGAAAGGCATCGCATCGCCGGGACGGCCATGCCACGTGCATGGTCTTTCACTGCCAAATGACGCGAGGTGGAAGCTATCGCTGGACCAACTACCAGATCGATCACAACCGTTCTGGTCTTGGCACAAATACATCCACCATCTGGCGATGGTGGCTACCGCTGATATGAAGATCGCATGGCAGGGACGGCCATGCCACAGGCATGAAGACACCCAATCCGATTCGTGCTTTCGCACATGGAGAAGCCGTCATATCCAGAGAGGAACTTGACATCTCCCCATCGAAGGCCACA
>JBJSWM010000852.1:0-1555 GCA_046085865.1 Pirellulaceae bacterium | reverse complement strand
GGATTTGGGGTTGGAGGTGGAGTGGGAAAGGGATGCGAAGAGGGAGTCGAGGGAGGGCGCCACCCATCGGCCTAGTCTTGGATCGGTGCCAATTCCAGCCATCACCAAGGGACCGCGCAGGATCGAGAACTGTCGCGGGTCATCGGGTGTTGTTTCGGTTGTGAAGGTCTGTGGGAAGTGATACTGAATGCGATCCCCGTCTTGCCAGTTGCGGTGAAGGACGACGAAACGGCCCGACACCTCGACCGCCTCACCATTGACCGATATCGATGCCTCCTTCGTTGTCCAATTGGGGATTCGCAGTTCGATCGTGAATGACTTTGGGGCTTTCGACTGCAAGGTAATCGTGCCTGTGTCTCCAAATGGGAAGCTAGTTTCCTGAGTGAAGCTAGTCTGCATCTCGGGCCAATCCAATCGGGAGGCAATCGCGAGATTGATTCTCAGGCGATCCTTTTGGTGACTGTAGATCAGCGAGGCGGATCGGGGCGGGTTCTCCAGGCCGGTACCGTTGCAGCAAAAGCACCCTGTCTCATTCGATCGGAAGTCTTTGACGGAATGGACGCCGATCGGCTGGTAGTAGGTTTTCCATCCGGTTTCGGGATCCTGGCTTCCTAGAATGGCATTCCACAGGGATCGTTCGTAAAAGTCGACATATTTCGGATCGCCTGTGGCAAGATAAAGGCTTTGTGCGATCTTCATCAAGTTGTAGGAGACGCAGGTTTCCTGCGGCATGCGGTTTTGGGTATTGGCTAGTTTCCCTTTGCCTGGCATCCCTTCGTGGACGCTTGTTCCACCCGTGGGGTAAGTTTTGCTCCCCTCGCCACAGGTGTTTTCCCAAAATTGTGTGACCGCTTTGAGGTGGAGCGAACTGGAGGGATCTGCCTGCATGATTCTGGCGGCGCCAACGATCTTGGCTGCTAGCGTGTTCGCGTGTTCCAGGTAATCGCCGCCATCGGCCAGTTTCCGCAAGATCTTCTCGGGTTGCTCCCATTGGAGAGCCAGTTCATGGAGTTCCGCGCGGCCGCTAAGGTTGGCCAAGTTCTCCATGGCTTCCGTCATACCGCCGTACTCGACTTCTTTCACCTTCTGGAAATCGTCACCATAAAGCTGAACTCTTCGCTGGATCCAATTGGCCATCTGGAGCGCTATGGGAAGCGCGTCTTTATTCTTGGCATGCGTATGGGCGGCGATCAGACCTTCCAGCAGTTTGTGGACGCGATACCAGACGACACCATCCAGACGATTGACGGCAAATTCTTCCTCCGGAGAGGCAAAAAGATATTCGCCTCCCATCGCCTTTTGGCATTCTCCGAGTCCATGGATCATGTGGTCGACCATTGGTCGAAAGCGCTCGTCGGTAGCCGCATGCATCGAAATCGCCGAAAGGTAATGCCCTTCAAAGAACCCAGGAAATGCGCCCGACGGCTCAGGTGTCGCCCAACCTCGCAAGGGTTTTGCTCCTAGCGTTGGTAATCCTGCCTGAACTCGAAATGCGTAAAGGGCGCGATCCACCCCGATCGTCAATAACGTTTTCGCGTTCACTTCTAGCTGGGAT
>JBJSWM010000851.1:0-1233 GCA_046085865.1 Pirellulaceae bacterium | reverse complement strand
GCCCCCAGGGGCCCAAGCCCCTAGGCAGCGAATTCTCAGGAACTGGGAACCTTTCCCGGTGCCCCGCCGGTCGGCCTAGGATAAAGACAGCAGTTGACGGGGCAGACATCGTGGCTGGGACCCAAAGTGCCCAAAGCCGGTTTGCCGGCTCCAGGCGTCATCCGCTCCACCACCAACTCACCGATCATACGGACAAATCGTCGATCGGTCCCTACGGTTCGAATCCGATGGAGCTGGATCCCAAGCTGCTGGCAGATCCCAGCGACTTCTTCATCAAGGTCGTAAAGCACTTCCATGTGGTCCGACACGAATCCGATCGGCTGGACCAGCACATCTTCCAGCGGTTGCTCCGCATGCAACTTTCGAATTCGATCTCCCACATCAGGCTCAAGCCACGGCTGCTGCGGCGGACCCGATCGACTTTGGTAAGCCAGCTCCCATCTCTCATGCCCTGCCCCCTCAGCGATCAAGCGTCCCGTTTCGGTCAACTGACGGACATAGTTGCTGTTGTCGGACATCGTCATCGGGATACTGTGTGCGGTAAAGAGCAACGGTGCTTTCGCGCGCCGTGACTCCGGTATCTGATTCAAGGTCTGCTTCAGGTACTCCACCTGTGGCTCCACAAAGCCCGGATGGTTGTACGGCATCCGCAGCTTGTCGACTCTGGGAGCCGATTCCCCAAGCTTCTGCCTGGCCTCTTCAATATTTTCACGATACTGACGGCAACCGCTGTAGCAGCTGTAGGCTGAAGTAAAGAAAGCAAGAGCATGCTTTCGGCCGTCGGCTCGCATCTGATCGAGTGCTTCCGTCAAATAGGGGTTCCAATTTCGGTTGCCCCAATAGACCGGAAGGTCGATGCCATGCTCCCTGAAGTCGGCTTCGATTGCCTCCTTCAAATCTCGGCACTGCTGCTGTATCGGGCTCTTCCCTCCGAAGTGATAGTAATGCTCCGCCACTTCCAACATTCGTTCCCGAGGTACATTACGGCCGCGAAGGACATTCTCTAAGAACGGTATCACCTGCTCAGGTGCCTCCGGGCCGCCGAACGAGACCAACAGCAACGCATCGTACATTTTTGCGCCCTCGTATCTTTGATTCACAAACGGACCAGTCGCACCGCGCAACACCGCACCGTGCACCGACCATTTGAAGTGTCGCGACCGTGATGCGATGGGGGCCAATTCGATTTCGTGCAGGCAAAAAAAAATCGGCTGAGTTCAACTCAGCCGATTT
>JBJSWM010000850.1:0-670 GCA_046085865.1 Pirellulaceae bacterium | reverse complement strand
CTGCTGGGATTGGATCAGCAAGAAGAACAAGAACCTGAACGACATCCGATTCGATCAGTACGATTTTGCAATGCCATGGAATTTGTCCGAGGACGGAAATCTTTGGTTGATGACCGAGGGGTCCGAGCGGCAGATTGGCTGCATCCACACCTGCCAGGGGTTGGAGCTGGATTATGTGGGAGTGATCATCGGCCCCGATCTACGCGTTCGACGTGGGGTGGTCGAGACCGACGCGACAAAGCGGGCCAAGACCGACCGATCGTTGCGGGGGTTGAAGAAGAGAATGGCAGAGAATCGCCACGAAGCGGTCGACCTAGCCGATCGCGTCATCAAGAACACCTACCGCACCCTGATGACGCGTGGCATGAAAGGCTGCTTCGTCTGGGCCACAGATCCTGAAACCAACGAATGGCTGCGGGAGCAGACGATCCACGGGGAGGTATGAAAGTCTCCCATACGCTCGGTGCGATAGCACGAATCTTCTTTTCATGCCGATTGGTCGGAAAGGCATAGCAGCACTCGCAGGTGACGGCCGTTCAGCAGTGCGATAAAAGTTACGAGATGCTAAGGTCCGATTCCTCAACGCCTTATAGTCTTTCATATTTTCACGATTTCTTCACAGGGATCGCCACCATGGAAAAGAAACTTGGACTGGGATGGCATTCATTGG
>JBJSWM010000849.1:0-4965 GCA_046085865.1 Pirellulaceae bacterium | reverse complement strand
GAACCTCAGTCCGGCAATGTGGTGTGGGGGATGGAGTTTCCCGAGCTGCAGTTGACCGAGTCGTTGGCGTTTCATGACAAGAGGACCAAGGACACCGATCAGGATAGCGGCACTCAGGGAACCAAAACCAATGCGGCGATGAATGCCGACGATGATTTCGATCAGTACCGACTGCCTCAGGGGTCGCTCTTCTTGGAGCTCTATGCGACACGAACCACTGGAGGTCCCACCGATCAGACGTTGCCGGCGGTTTCTCCTAGCCTGTATGTCAATGACAGCGGCCAGTTGAAGCTGGACCTGGGGAAGATGGCTCCATCCAGCCCGGTATTCGGGCAGCAGCCAGTCTGGCGCGTGGGGATCAGCAATGTCGAACAGCCAGGGCAGAGCCCCAACGATCTGCTGCGAAACGGTTCGGTCGCCAGCCCATCACTGCTGTATCAGTCGTCGATCAACGGCGACAGCGACGGGGATGGCACCAACGACCGCGATGGCAGCGGATTGGTTTTTGACATCGACAACACGGCAACCAGCCTCACCTTTGATCGGATGATCTGGTTTGCCAATATCGATCCATCAGCCGGTGGCAATAACTTGCCGATTCCCAATTTGACCGGGAGCAGCGATCCGCGGAGAGATCAGTATCCGAGGATCTTTTTCAGCCGGAACAACGGGCCCACTTATCTTCCGGGTGGATCGTATGCCGTGGTTGGCCCGCGTCGAACCACCTACGTGGGATCGCAGAATATGGCGGCGTCCACCGACCACTTGCCCAGCCCACAGCGTTTCGTGCTGACTCCCACATCGGTCGAGACCTATTTGCTCAATGGAAATCGTCTCGGAGTTACCGCGACGCTTCCAACCGGGAGTGCCGTCAAACCAGCAGTTGGAATCATCGCCGCTGCCTCGCGGTTGACTGGCTGGAACGTGCTTGACAATGCAGCGACCGGGGTCATCGGAACGGGGCTGAATATTTCCGAGCCGCTTCCTATCCAGGGCCAGCCTTACTACCAACTGCCAACACAGCCGCTCGATTCAACCGATACCGGTGGATCGGCAGGTAGCTTCAGCTATCCTGGTTTCAAGGACATGCCAATTGATTCGTGGAAAGACTTCAGCAAGACCACAGGCAAGACCCTTCCCGACCAGCCTTTCGATGAAGATCCGTCCCGCAATCGCGTCCTGCTAGATGCCAACATGCAAGACCTGGGCACCTACGCCAATGCGCGCACCGCCTACCTGCAGCGACTGGCCGACCCCGACTTTCCATACGATCCGGAAACCAATCCTTACATCACCATCGATTGGATCAGCTTAGATCTGACCGTTTTCTCTGGGGAGGACGACGAGACGAAGGTGCCGGGCAAGAATCAGAATCCGACCTTTGCGTTCCAAACCCGTTACAAAGACGGCTCCTCAGCGCATCAGGTGTCTCAGTTGCAGGCGGGGATCGGTAATGCCTACAAGACAACGCCCTCGCACGGCGGGATGGTCTTCGGTTATTCCACAGGTCAGCTGAGCAGTCGCGGCAAATACACGGGTGCACCGATGGCAGCGACTCAGACTCCGTTTTTCAATTATCTTCTCGGCGATACTTCGTTAACTGCTGCGGCCAAGCAGTCGAGCACATCGCTGGGTTACTTGAATATCGGCCGACCAGATCCCAGCAAGACCAACCACACAAGCGTGGCGGATTACGACGCTTACGGTCCACCCCTTTCGATCGCAGCGGGCAACCCCTTTAACGGCGCACCGCAAACGGTCGCCGGCTCCTTGTTCTGGTTCAATCGTCCCTACGCGACTCCCTATGAACTGATGCTGGTTCCGGGGGTTGGGCCTGGGGAGCTGAACCGGACGGCGACAAGCATGGATCGTTCAAAGCTGTATGCGAGGCAGACCAACGACCGCCTACGAGCTCCATTCGGGCATCTGATGAATTTCTTCGAGTCATCGCCGAAGGGGGCAGGGGAGTCGGAGTTCTATTTGTTGATGGAGATGATGGAAACGCCAGCTCCTTATGCCGATGCGGGAGTGGTGAAGAACCCCGCATCGCTCCAGCAGATACACGCAGGAGGCGACACCACTTCCGACCTGATTCGATCGGAGATGCTGTCGGACTATTTCGCTCCTAGAAACTTCCTCCCCTCGATGGTCAATCCAGGCAAGGTGAACATCAATACGATTCCGGCCGAGCAGATGTGGAAGGGAGTCGAACTGAATTACTTGCGGGGCACCAATGCCCGAAACAATCCAACGGGAGGGACCAACTGGGCCCAGATCTCTGCATCTCGACGCGGTTACGCACCCGCCAGCAATCCATTCTTGGTCGATCAGCATCCGAACATGAACCCCGCCTATCCGACGCAGTTTGCAGGTGCATTCCGGCCCGGACTTCTTGGGGCGGTGGGACCGGTGCTTGCCGGGGAGGCAGCCAAGGATGGCAGCGGCAACCTGCAAAGCACACGGCTTCGAAATCTCGTGCGCAAGTCCCATACGTTGTTCCGTCCTGATAGTGTTCCGTCTCCCGATCCGCTACCAGATGCTGCAACTCCGTTGATGCTAGGAGGCAGCAGCCCACAGCAACTGGGGCTTTACCGCGACAGCGACAAGCAACCGTTCATCGCTTACCAGAGATTGACTCGATTGCCCAACTTGGTGACTCAGCAGTCGAACGTCTACGCGGTCTGGATGACGATTGGTTTCTTTGAATTCGATATTGAAAACAGCGGCATCGGTGCCGAGTTTACGGGCAATCGTGGAGAGGTGACGCGTCACCGATCGTTCTACATCATCGACCGCACGATGCCGGTTGGCTTCCGGCCTGGTGAGGACCTCAATACCGACAAGGCGATCCTGCTGAGACGGTTCATCGAGTAGGAAGTCCGTGGATGGGATTGAGACGCTAATTTCTGCAGATCCAGTCGGCCAGCGGCAACGCATCATGAAAAAGAAGAATGCTATGTGCATGGACATTCAGCATCGCCGAACGCAGTGTTGCGGATGTCGTCGTGCTTTGGCCGGATTCACACTGGTCGAAGTGCTGATCGCGACGGCGCTATCGTTGTTGATGATGATGGCGCTGGCGGAGGGGTTTAAGAGGATGAGCGACAGCATGACCGATGGGCGCGCCAATCTGGCGCTCAGCGATCGCCTTCGTTCGGTGACCGGAACCTTGCGGAATGATTTGGAGCGGCTGACATTGCGACCGCAGCCTCCCCAGAACCCGATGACTGGCAGCGGCTACTTTGAGTATTACGAAGGTCCCATCACCGACTATTCAGCCACGGTCAACAACGTCAATCTTGCGGCAAGCATCGCCAATGGAGCGATTCCGACCAGTCGTTTCGGGGACGTCGATGACATCTTGATGTTCACCGCACGGGCGATGAAGGAGCCATTCAAGGGGAAAGTGCCTTTCGCGCTCCTCCGTCAGGCACAGGACGCCGCCTACATTCCCACCGTCGCTGAATGGAATGATCTGGTGACGATTTCCTCCGAGTATGCAGAGATCATCTACTTCATGCTGCCGGCGATGAATGCAACGACGCCGATCGATGCTGCGACCGGGCGGATCAATGTGATCAGCACGAAGAATCCTGGCTTTCCCGATGAGTACCGGTTGTTTCGCCGCGTGCTTCTGATCCGCCCCGATTTGAATCGGCTTGGTGCCTCCCCTGGGGCGGGTGTCCTGACCAACACAGCGGACAGCAATTCGATCATGTACGCCAATCCGTCCCAACCGATGCTGGGGATGACCAGCTTGTGGCAGCGATGCGATTTATCGATGCGAAGGGTCTCCGACGGCAATCCTTCCAACCCAGATCCCGTCGCCGCCAATTCGCTGGAGGATCTGGCGCTGCGCGAGAATCGGTTCGCTCACGGAATCCTCCCCTCGACCCATGCATCCGTGAGCGGTTACGGTCTGACTTCTTCCTGCACCATGCCCTTGCTGGCGCTGACCACTTCCAACGCCGCGCTTGACCCAGTCGTTTCCTATTTTCCCGGCAACCAGCCATTCAATGGCTTCCTGCACCCATCGTTTGCACTCTCGGGGGTGCGAGCTGGTGAGGACATCCTGATGTCCAATGCCGTGGGATTTGATCTCCGCGGATACGATCCCAAACTGCCGACGTTTTATGTGACTGGGCCAGATGGTGTGATGAGTTCGTCGGCTCTACCGAACGATCAGACATGGGGGGCAGCTAGAAGCGACGATCTTCTTTTGGGTCCTATGGACCCGGGATTTGCTATGGCGATGCGGAGCAGTTCTCCTCCTGCCTTTCCCACCCCAGCTCCCGTACCTGGACCGCGCGGCGGCTTCGCCGATTTGGGATGGGGAATGAAAGTGATGGCTCGGTTCGGTCAATTAGGCTACCCCCTGCCGTCCGGGATGGCTCCCTATCTGGTTTCACCACTGAGCGGCTTGCAGCTAAACTCCAGTACCAGCACGGGGCTGGATATCGCCGAGGGACTGTTTCGATCGGGATTGGTGATCGGCGGCAGCGGTGCGAATCCTCTGCTGCGTCAGGTGACGTTTGATTCTTGGAGCAATCGGTACGAGGTGGATGGGCGTGTGCAGCGAGAGATCAACCTGACCACTCGCCGTGGAACCTTCTGGATTAATGGACTGGCCGATCTTGGCTATTCCACCTCCGTCAACGATCCAGTCCTGGTACCCGATCGTGGTACCAATGGACTTGAGGACGAAGTGGGTGGGATATTCGACGGATGGATCGATGATCCTTCCGAGTCGGACACGATGGCTCCATTTCCTTTTCCGATGGGGGCCGTGCAAGTCTTGGTGCGGACGGAAGATCCAGGGACAGGCTTGGTCCAGCAGATGTCGGTGGTTCAAGACTTTGTGACACAGTGAGGATCGCTTGCCGAGCTGGGGTGGACAGAGATGTCGCCTTCAGCAGGCGTAGGCGTAGGCGTAGAAGTAGAAGTAGAAGTAGAAGTAGAAGTAGA
>JBJSWM010000848.1:0-1662 GCA_046085865.1 Pirellulaceae bacterium | reverse complement strand
CGTATTCCGATCGATCGCCCCATGGATTGTCCCCAATTATCGATGACCTTTGTCGGCCGCTGGCGATCGGTGCCTTCACGCTCCTCAGCGGTTCAGGCACCTGACGAGGCGGTATGTGCCCATCGAAACCCCTGGCCGATGCGATAGACGGAGAGCCCTGCGCGATTCATCCGATCGGCGTCGATGACACGCCTGCCATCAAAAATCAGTTTGGGACCAACCATCCGATCGGACAGTCTCCCTGGATCGATCGAACGGAACTGATCCCATTCGGTGAGGACCGCCACCGCCTGCGCCTGATCGGCAGCGACGTAAGGATCCTCGACCACCTGAACGTGATCCACCAGCCAATCCAGCTCCCCCTGCCTTCCTCGTTCGGCAAGCGCCTTGCGCAAATCGTGCATGATTGTCTTGGCGTCGACCTGCGGATCGTAAATCGCCAATCTCGCCCGCTCCCCAATCAAATCGATGCAGACATCGATCGCCGGAGTTTCCCGAGTGTCGTTGGTATCTTTTTTGAAGGCGAACCCCCAGATAGCGATCTTCTTGTCCGACAGAGTGTTGTTCATCGAACTGGCGATCTGTCGGCTGAAACGGCTCTTTTGATACTGGTTCATCAACACCACCTGCTCCCAGTAATGAGCCACCTCCGGCAGACCGAAGTGCTCGCACAGGTACACTAGGTTCAGGATGTCTTTCTGGAAACAGGATCCACCAAAGCCAACCGAGGCCTTGAGAAACTTTGGACCGATGCGCGAATCGCTGCCGATCGCGCGAGCCACTTCATCGACGTCGGCCCCCGTCGCTTCGCAAAGCGCGGAAATGGAGTTGATGGAAGAGACTCGCTGCGCCAAAAAAGCGTTCGCGGTCAATTTCGACAACTCGCTGCTCCAAAGGTTGGTCGTCAGGATTCTTTCCCGAGGCACCCAGCGGGCATAGATTGCCGCCAGCTTCTCCACCGCCGATGCGCCATCCCCTCCGATCAAGACGCGATCGGGTTGCAAGAGGTCAGCGACGGCCGTTCCCTCCGCCAGAAACTCGGGATTGCTCAAGACATCAAATGTCGCATTGTTTGCTTCGGAGGCAAGGATCTGGCGGACTGCTGCTGCAGTCCGCACCGGAACCGTCGACTTCTCGACGATGATCTTGTGTCCTTTCGAGACGCGCGCGATCTGCCTAGCACACTTCTCGACAAACTCCAGGTTCGCTGCCCGCCCAGCTCCCTGACCAAACGCCTTGGTCGGCGTATTGACTGAGATGAAAATAATGTCCGCCTCCGCGATAGCTGAATCCACCTTGCAAGAGAAGAATAGATTGCGATCACGAGCTTCCCGGACCACCTCGTCCAGACCTGGTTCGTAAACGGGCAACTGCGATGAATTCCAAGCGGCGATTCTCGACTCATTCAAGTCGACGACATGGACTTGAATTTCCGGGCACTGCTTCGCGATCATCGCCATGGTGGGACCGCCAACGTATCCAGCACCGATACAACAGATTTTCATGTCAACTATCCAACAGGTACGGTGCATTCCAATTTCTGCCATCGCGGACTGGATTATTTTTCCCCAGATCCCTGGCAGAAGACAGAATTTCAATCGTAATCGTCGACTGCCGTTGACTCCACCCCTAAGAAAGAAGGTGCAAAGAATCTGCGATCGA
>JBJSWM010000847.1:0-1019 GCA_046085865.1 Pirellulaceae bacterium | reverse complement strand
TGGAGCCTGGTTCCAGGTCAAAGTCGCCGCCACGAAGCGTCTGGCGGCCATCGCTGGATCGGCCGATCAGCGAGGCCAGCGGGTGGCCAGCTCGCTTGAATAACACCACTTCCGAGCGATCGCTGGGAAACCGGGTGACTTGCTCCGGCAGGTGGATCGCTTCCGGCCAGTGATCGATGTGGTCGTTGGATCCGGTCGCCCAGTAGATCGGGATCTTGGCTTCGGCAAGGCGATCGAATTGCTCCAGAAGGAATGCAATACCTGCCGGTCCCACGTGCGCGGGGTGCAGTAGATCACCGGTGAGAAGTAGAAAGTCGACCTGCTCGAGTAGGGCGGTATCGAAAACCAGTTCCGCAGCTTTCCAGGGCGCTTCGCACCAACCTGCGCGGAGATGGTCGGGAAGGTCGATCAAGTCCTGCAGCGGACGTTCGAGATGAAACTCCCCCGCATGCACATAGCGAAAAGATTCCTTGGCCATGCCGCCCTCCCTGGCGAAGTTTTTGCCTGGCTTGATGGACCATCATGAGAGTTGCCTCTCCGTCGCTGGTCACTGCACCCTTTTGTGGAGGGATCCAGTTCCCTCGGATCGGCCCACACTTGTCGCAAGGAGTCTAAACCAAGTGGGGAGGCGGTGCCAAGTCGGATCTGGGAGCCGTCCTGGCCATTGACTAGGTGACATGCGAGTCATTGGCATTGCTAGCATTTTTCGGTGAGTTGGTCAGTCGGCATTTTGCGTGGCTCAATCGGGCTCTGAAGCTATGCATGGGAATTGCCAACCGTGGAGTGCAGCAACCGTTCGCTCCAAGATTCCCAGTCCCAATTTGCCTATTTGTTCAGAGCGAGCAGGAGCTTTTTATTGGGGCTTGGTAGTCAGGGTGGGCGGTTCCTCCAAGGGGACGAGGCCAAGAGGAAGACATGGCGGCATGGCGGTTCAGGGAGTCGCTTGCCTCGAGTCTTCTAGCCAATTCAGCGGTAGAAATCGATCCAATTCCACTCGATTGACTCGGGGGATTCCTTAA
>JBJSWM010000846.1:0-609 GCA_046085865.1 Pirellulaceae bacterium | reverse complement strand
GCGTACAGCCGCAATGATCCAGTGAGTATAAGACAGTTGCTGGGTCGCATTCTCGATGAGGAGAAGGAAGGGCTGGGGGAGATCCGCAGCACGGACTTTGCGACACGATTTCTCTGGGAATCACTCCGTCCCGAAGGTCAGTTGGTGGAAACCGAACAGCAGTCCATTTGGTGCATGAAGGCCACGCCGAATGGAAAATGGATGGCAGTTAGTGGAAGTAAGGGCGCCGTGGTGATCCATAGCACTTCCTATCCGTTCGACATCGCTCGGCGATATGACCCGCTGCAAACGGAAATCAATGCACTGGCATTTGATGACGTCGGTTCCCTGTTGGCCGCTGCATGCGATGACGGGCGCGTGATCGTGTGGGACTTTGAGACAGGGGAACGCATGCAGGAAATCTCATTGATACCCGGTCAAATCGTCTATGACGTTCGTTGGATACCAGGTTCCAGCCAACTGCTTGCTTCAGGGAAATCGAGCGAGGTGTATTGCATCGAATCGAGGACTGGGGAGGTGATTCGTAGTTTGTCGACGCCACATCAGGCATCGGCGGTCGAGTTTCTTTCGGTGCTTCCCTATACTACGTCGGTAATCACAGGCGGCTCC
>JBJSWM010000845.1:0-5136 GCA_046085865.1 Pirellulaceae bacterium | reverse complement strand
TTCTTTTCCGACTGGGTTTCCGGTTGGTCACTCATTCCGTCCTCCCCCCTTGGCATTCGCACCCCGTTTGTGCAGGCCCATCCAAGTCGAATCCTAACCCAGACCAAGATTCTTCATCCTGCTGTCACGAGGGGTGGGAATCGATTCACCAAATCATTTGGATCACTTTTTTGCCAAGGGGAAGTGGTTCCAATTAAAGTGCAGGGGAATATCGACTGAACTCTATTCCTGCCGCCACATCTTGTACTCCCCTTGAACTCGAGATGCCTGCGATGTCAAACGAGTCCAATGTATTGGAAACATCTGCCTTTCACCAGATTATCCGCGATGCTTGGTATAGCAACCGACCTATCGTGCCACTGATCGGAGCTGGTTTCTCCGCCGACTCGGGGATGCCGACGCTGGCCTCGATTGTTCGCTACATCGCCAAGCTGAAATGCTACCTTCGACACAGCCTATACGGCCCCGCTTCTTGCAAAGAGTTATACGGATTCAATCCGAATCTTTACTACAACAACCCAGATCAATATTTGGAAGCATTCGGCTGGCCAGATCGATTCCAATTGAATTCCGACGTTTCTGATGGCTTGTCGCAGAGATCGGAAATTAGGCGAAGCAAGATGTTTGCGGAAGCAGCATCCCTGCTTGGAGAGAATTCGTCGCCACTTCAACTGGCGATCCATGAAGAACTGAATAATTTGGCATGCATCATCAATCCCGTCGGCCACAAAGCATTCGAAAAAATTCAGTTCGCCACATTGATGAAGCGCTGGTTGCGGCTCAAGCAACTTGCCGACGCCCAATCAAAAAAGAAATCCCAAGGAGATCATGCGGAATTCCTGAAAACTCTCTGGAACGCAGCGAACTCAGGAGATGCTCTTGGCGAGCCCCAAAAGATGGAGGATGCATTGGCAATGCTCCTTCAGTCTTTGGAGAAAATAGGGAATCCCTACCATCAATACGATAGTCTGCTCTATCAGATCACAGGCGACTGGAAACCACTCCTACGCCATGTCTCTGGATTCAAGCAGGAATTGATCGATGCCTTGTTCGCGCGGCTGGCGAAAGACCGCGTCCCAAGCAACTCCCACATTTTTCTCGCGCATCTGACGCAACTCCTGAACATCAAAACCATCTTCACCTACAACTTCGATCACCTCATCGAAATGGCGCTCAGCAAAGAAGAGGTGCCGCATCGGCTTTTCTCGATGGAGCATGGTTCGACACTCCCTTCCCGCGTCCATCTGGATGAAAACGTCGCCGTGATCAAAATGCATGGCAGCACGCACAACATCCTGGTCGATGAGCGGGTCGACTACAAGCTGACGGAACAATACCACCTCTCCTTCAAGGACCTTGCTGGCCAGAACCCACTGATCCTCATCATGGGGTGTTCCGGGGGTGATCGGCGACTGAGAGACCTGCTTGGGGGACTTTTGGGTGAGAGCCCCAAGGGTGCGACGGCGGTATGGATGCAGAGAGCCGAGAGCGCCGATGCTCCGTCGGCCAGGATTCTCAACCTAGACGAACAATCGAAATCGAATCTGAAGACCTACAAGACCTACGAAATCGGCCAGTCATTGAATTCCCTTTTCTGTGCGTTGACCAACCGATATCCCCCCGGCCGTTCTCCCTATCGTGTGAAAATCAATATTCCGGACGTGATACCCGATAAGGAAACCACAACGAATTGGGAGCTGGTGGGAAATCCGAGAATTCTGATTTTCCCGCCGTCTGGTGAATCGAAAGCTCCATCTGTCACTTCCGTCATGCTGCTGGAGACCCTGCGAAGCCTCCCTTTGGCCTACACCCGTATCTGGATCGACTTGGAGGAGTTCTATTCCGCAACTCAGGTGATTGCAGAGATCCTCGACCAGATGCGCAAACGGGATTCCAATCTCTATCCTTTCCTAGCATCGATCAGCAAAGACACCAAAAAATCAACCACTGCCGAGGCGGCATCGACCGCTTCGCAGGATGTCGATTCCGACATGAGACGAGCGGCCCGACGAGTCTTCCGCGGGCTGAAGCGATCGCGTTATGTACTCGCAATCTGCGGTCTGGATGCATTCACTTGGCAGGTGACCACCCACCATGGTGTCTCTCGCAAACAGAACCAAGTAAGCAGCGAAATGGCACACGAACGCAGGCTGCTTGAAGAGTTCGTCGACGAACTAATCAAGTTGAATGAAAAGAACTGGAAGTTCGGCGATTCAGTTCTTCTGTTCCACTCCGAATACCCCTATCCCAGGCACTATTTTGCTGGGCAAGGATCGAAACTCGAGGAAAGAAACCGATTTGAATCCGAGCAGCGCGAACCATGGAAGAAACTAATCGGCAAACTGAAAAGACCCACTTCTGCTGGCAACCCGCCCGATCAACGAGTCACTTCAGGTAACGCCCATTGGCCCCTTTGCCTGCAAAAGCCACAACCTGCATCGCGGAAAGGGAATCCATCCACACCGCTACTTTTCCCACTACCCAGCGATACTGAAAATGGAAACTCCGATGACGTTGAATTTGCGCGATCCATCGGCGGTATGGTGCTCGCCTGCCACCGTCGCACTCGTGTTTCAGTCGGGCTGCAGGAAGTATTCGACGCCTTGGTGCGATCGCTTGAATCGGTGCGCGCCGAATCAAAAATCCCCAAGAAGGACCTGATTCCGCCACTACAAGCGGTCAATGGCATGCCAGGTTTTCTGCGGGATCGCAACCCTGGAACACAAAATCCGTTTCCACATATTCGCGCTACGGAATCGGGCATCTGGTTCGACCGGCCACTTCGCGATCGCATCTATGACTACAACACGCGACTGACTGATGAACAAGGAATCGATTCATGGCTTTCGAGTAGCCAAGGAGATCCCAACCAACGGATTTCCATCCAAGCCGCGTTCACCCAACTTCTGATCGCGGCAACCTTGCACGACCTGATTTGCCGCTGCTACTTCTTCAGGCTCTACATCCCATCGAGAGATGGTTTCGCCTTCTTTGAATATGCGTACCACAGGATTTCTTCGCTTCGCTACATGCTGGTTCTCTCCGATCTGATCAACAAACTGGAGGACGAAGATCTACCAGCCTGCACGGATCCTAGTAGCGGGCAGGTTGCCGACCGCACTCTCTTCCTTTACTGCCGATGCTTCGGGAATGCGTTTGGGAAAGAATGGAGTGATTTCCTGAGCCTCCTAAGTTCGGAAGAAGACGACCGGAAAACTGGTATGCTCGAGATCCTTCACAGCATCCGCAAGCGATCGATTCGTGGGTTCACCCAGGCTTGGAGGAGCAATGAGCGAGATCTTCGTAATTCGCTTTCACCCGATCTTCTGAATCTTTGGTGCTCGACACTGATCAAGTTCGATTTCTGTACCGATGACACCGAACCCCATGACATCAGCTCGAAAGTCGTCGACACAGCCAAAATTGATGAGCCCAATGAGAAAATCTTGGTTGAGTTGGTCGTGCAGGCGATTGCAGCGGTGGGAGAGACCCAATCGCGAGTCAATTACGAGCGAGGAGACTTCAACGCTTTCGGCACTGGCCGAAACGACCTAGCAGACAAGGTGAGAAGGCTCAATAGAAACTTGAAAAGCGCTGTCAGCAGTACTTTGGTCAAGAGTCTGGAGAGCAACGGAAAGGTCGATTCGATAGTCGGTGAGTTCTGGCATCAGTTTTTTGGCGCATCGAGACCGCTTGCTTCGCATGCGAAAGACCCCGATGCGCTTGAAACATCTTTAAGCGATACTGATAAGGTAGCCAGGAAATCGACAGAGGAATCGCTCCGGCATAGCTACATCGAAATCGAGCGATATCTTGCGAGCGCTTCCGACATAGCTCCTGCCATCCATGCCGAAATTGGTCACTTGGTGGTTACGCCCCCAGGTGCCTCGGTCAGTTCCAATGGTATTGATGCTTGCCTGAAGTCGATCGAGGAGAAAATCGATAACACGCAGAATGAATCCGCCGACGTCACCAGTATTCGAAATCCACTCCTGGAGGTGACTGCCGATCGCAGCCTTCTGGTACCCTATCGGTCGCTCTTCAAGATCCTTTCGGCGAGACTTCGGATTTCAAAAGCCATGCTGTCCGATTCGGACCGTTCCGAAGAAGCCCCTTGGCAGCAGCTTTTCAAGGAAGCATTCCGCGATACCTCTTTTGCCAAGGAGGGCATGGGAGACGAAAACGCCATCGTGCGCGCGATCGCCCATCTGATCAACGCGGAAGCCTGTCTGAAATATTACTTCAAGTTGATCAATCAGCCCGTAGCGCAGGATGCCAAGGGCTCGCCGACACAACAGTTCTTGCGTCAAGACCTGGAGCGGAGTCATGCCAAGCTGAAAAGCGCATCGGTGCACCTGTCGCGATGTTATCGCGACATGCTGCAGGCTCCCAGGTACGCTCTGGTGTGGAGGTACTTTCATGCCATCAAGGCAAGCTATCACATCGAAAAGCTACTCATCCTTGCTGGCGAAAGGCATTTTCTTGGATCTGACCCGAAGCCGGAACGCTCACGCAGGCGCACCGACCCCTCGGACACGCCTCGACGCGTCGGTGGACTGATCTATCACATTCGTCAGGGATTGCTTGCGATTCAGTCAATTCTCGATGAAAGAAACATGCACGATGTTCGATTCCCGATTCACGCTGAACAACTGAGGGTGCGTCTGGCCACCGCGTCGTTGGCTCTAGCGCTGCTGGACTTCAAGACAGATCATCCTGACGTCATCTCACTGAAAGCCAGACTTCAGTTGCTGGTCGAACAGTGGTGGTATCTCTGCCGGTCCGAAGGGGTATCCCCCATCCCCTTCGTTCCTTCCTCCATCCAGAGTGTCACCTTCCAAGATCAAGCAACACAGTTGCACCTGCGCCGTTGGGTAGACCCCGACTGCCAAGTCTGCTATCTGCCCCTTCCCCCTGACTTTCTATCCGATCCTTTTGGTACAAGTCATACAGCGGTATTCAAACGCGACGAGACTCAATCCGAACTAGTCAACCTCTGGCGGATGCAGCTGACGCAGGATTTCCCAAGGCCCGAGGAGAGAAGAAGTTTAAGAATCGACGACTACGAAAAGTTCCCCAGGATCGACGAGCTCCGTTTGAGCAGCTTCGTCGAGGGACTTCTCAACTGCCAAAAGA
>JBJSWM010000844.1:0-1131 GCA_046085865.1 Pirellulaceae bacterium | reverse complement strand
GGTTCGAATACTGCCCCCCTACCTGCTCCTTCTTTTGGCTCTTTTTTTCCTGACGCAGCAGTACCGCACCAAACAGGGATGGATCGATCTGACCAGTCATCTTCTGTTCGTCCATAATTTTCAGGACCGGACGCTTTATGGCATGTCGCCACCGCTTTGGTATCTCGCCTGCCAGATGCAGGCATACCTGGTATTGCCCATCCTGTTCCTGGCGTTTCTGCCTCTTGCCAAGACGCGATCGGGAAAAGCCATCCTATGTGGTTGCCTTGCTGCAGTCTCCTGGGTCGTTTTTTACCTTGCGACGATCTATGGATCGCATGCGATCGAGCCGATAGGCAGCTGGTTTCGAACCCAGCCGGTATCGGTGATGCACTCCCTTGCGTCCCATCTTCCGAATCTTTTGATTGGAGCGATGGCGGGATGGATCGTCTGGAGATCCTCGGCAGTGCCATGGTGCTCCACGAAGAACGGGATAGCCGACGTCGCAGGTCTGGCAATCCTGGGTTTGATGGTTGTGTTGGCGGGACTCCCCGAGGCTTGGTTGCCCTGGTTACCGACAAGTCGCTACGGTTTTCCGTGGATGCCGCTGCTAATGCTTTTTCTTCTCTATCTGATTTCCGTCGGCCATCATCTGAAACGATGCCTTGGTTGGCGGCCATTGGTGCAGCTAGGAAAGATCTCTTACGGGTTTTACATCTACCATTACAGCATCCTTCTGGGCTGCAAGGTGGTGATGGGATATCTGGGGCTAGATTGGAAGAGCCAGTGGGTTTTGTTGTTGCTGGTATCGTTCCCGGCGACCTGCCTGTTTTCGTATGTGTCGTACCATTTTTTGGAGCTACCGATCGTGAGGTATTGCAAAGGGAAGCAACCAGCGGATGGGAAGCGATGAGAGAGGCTCGGATGGGATTGGGTTGGTTGCAGTGAAAGCGAACCCTTGGGTGGGATTCTTTCATGGTTGAACGAGGGAGCGAATCGGTAACTCCGTAGTGGATATTCACGGGCACAAAGGCAGAACGACAGTCAGGTGGCACGCATGGTTGGATGGATCGGTCGAGTCAAAGGCATGTTTCGGGAGTTCCGTAGGGAGCTGGTGGTCCAGGCGCTTGGATGCTGCATGGTCGTTGCGTG
>JBJSWM010000843.1:0-9944 GCA_046085865.1 Pirellulaceae bacterium | reverse complement strand
CATGCCGCGACCGGCAAGACGATGACCTACGACTGGGTCTTCGCGGGAAGCGGTTTCTACAAGGATCCAGAGACCGGGACGGAGAGCTATTTGGCAGAGGGAGGTGATTTGATCTGCGTGGCCAACTTTCCATCGGCGACGATGGATCTCGCGGTTCGCAGCGCCGACAGCAATTCGGGGTTGGTCTTCATGGCCAACACCGAGGCGATCCCTGAGCAGGGTACGCCGGTGCGTCTGGTGCTGGAGGTGGTCGATCGTACTCCGGCGGGTCTGGGGCAGTCATCGGAACCGGCGGAGGCGGAGCGAACGAGCCCTTCGCAAGGACAAAGCACTGCTTCCCAACTCCAGGAGGGAAATCTGGAGGCTACCAAGAGAAAGGAAACTCCTGCGACCGAAAAACAAGGCGGTGCTAGTAGCGAGGCCGAATCCAAGCGATCCGCTTCTCCCCCGGTTGCTTCTCCCCCATCCACTAAACCCGTTTCCGGTGAAAGCCAGGGAGGTAAGGGGGGATGAGCTTTCAAGGGCCGGACGACGACTCTTTCGTGTCGATGGATTGGGAGGATCCCGAAGAGGGTTTGTCGCTGGAGCAGTTGAGTGAAGCGTATGCCAAGCTGCTTGCGTCCAATGAATCATCTGCCGGAATTCCAGTGACTCCCGCTTCGGCCAGTGCGGAGGTACCAGAGGTTTTTCCAGACCCAGGCGACGCCGAGCAGATCGAGGAGTCACTTCAGACCTGTCCGGTAACTCCCTGGAGTATTCTTGAGGCGGTTCTTTTCGTGGGACATCCGGAGAACCAGCCAATCACCCCAGAAAGGATCGCTGGATTGATGCGCGGCGTCCGTCCGGCAGAGATCGATCAATGGGTTCTGGAACTCAACCAGATGTACCGGAAACGTGGATATGCGATGGAGATCACATCGGCCAGCGGTGGCTATCGAATGCAGTTGCATCCATCGCTGCATCGCATCCAGCGGCTGCTTGCGGGAGAGTCCAGGCCATTCAAGTTGCCGCAGGTTGCGATCGACTGCCTGGCGCTAGTCAGCTACCAACCGGGGCTGACGCGATTCCAGTTGCAGGAGCAGTACCCTCAGGCGACGGCCAATACCTTGGCCATGCTGGTGCGGCGCAGTCTGCTGGAGCTCAGGATAGATCCCGAGGGTCCGGCTGGATCGGGATGCTACTTTCCTACGCAAAGAATGTTGGAGCTATTCGGCCTGAGTTCCTTGGAGGAGTTGCCGCAGGTGGAGGAGGAGTGACTTGGTGGGTCGGGCAGCTTCCTTGGACTGGCGGACCGATCGGTGACTCTGTTGGGCAAGCGCCACCGACTGCGCACAACGGGCCGCGCAGCGTTGGCGGCTTCTTCCTGGCGGGTGAAGTACAAGGCGTCGGCTGTCTGTTCGCGGGCGCCAGTAGTCGGATGCATTGCAGTGATCGCTGACCACAAGCGTTCCGAATGATGCAGGGTTTCCGGTCGCTGGGCCATTGGATGCCAGGAACGCTGGACGGTTGATTCCGGGGAGGTGGATTTCCCTATTTTTGGTCTAGCCGGATGATGCCATCCCAGGGGTGGGATGGCTTTTGATCGAAGAGATGCCGCAAGAGAAACCCGGCGGCTCGATCGCGCGTTTGAAGTGGTTCCAGCCATTCCTTGGCTTCCTTCCAGCGGCCCTGTTGAAACGCGTCCCGGCCCTTGGTGTAGGCTAGCAGGTCGCTGTGCAGGCGGTCGATATCTTGGTGCGCGGTTGGGATCACTTCGAAGGCCTGGATGGGTTGCGACATTCCATAGGGGAGCACGCTGGCGATCTCCCGCAAGCGGAAGCCCATCGATGTCTGGAAGGGAGCGACAGATTCTGCCGTGGCGTGATCGATGAGCATCGGCGCAGGGATCATCTTGGTGATTCCTTCCAGCCGAGCGGCGCGATTGACGACGGGGCCAAAGGCGGTCACTTTGACTTGGTCGGACGATCCAATGCGCCCCGCGACCGCATTGCCCGATGCGATGCCGATTCCCACCTGAAAACCATGCATGTGGGAGTCTTTCATCGCATCGCCGTGAAAGTCCCCGGCGATCGACAAGGCAGCCTCCAAGGCTCGCAGTGCGTCCTGCGGAGTGGCTAGCGGCCAGCCCCAAAATCCCATGGCTGCATCGCCGTGAAAATCGCCGATGACCCCGCCGGTTCGCAGGATGTGACGGGTCATGACCCCAAGGGCTTCGCTGACCCGTTCCAGGAGTTCCCTCAGGCGCCCCTTCGCCTGTTCGCTCTCCCGGCTAAATCCCCTCAGGTCGCAAAAGAGAATCGAAAGGCACGATTCCTTCGGGGCAAGTACCACTTCTGGGTCGCTTCCCGCCAGGGCCTCCATCACCACTGGAGAGAAGAACGATCTCAGGCAATCTTGCCGTCGTTGCAGGTAGCGATTCTGTCGGAGAGCTGCTAGCGTCGTCGCCACCAGCTCGGCAAACTTAAGCTCCTCCTGCAATTCGCGCGCGATGCGGGAGGTGGATTCGGATGGGAGGGCTCCAGGGATCACGCCATAGTCACCTGCCACGTAGACAGCCCAGCCCGGGCAGGCGTCACTGGCGATCGGCGTGCAAAAGGCCCAATCGACCTGCTCGCTTTGGGTGCTATGGCTATCGAGCTGTTCGATCGGCATTCCCCAAACATGGAGAATGCTTTGCTCCGACTCAATCGCCTGGCGGATCAGCGACGCGGAGGGGGAGAACTGCGTTCCGGTGAGGAGTCGGGAGTCCCAGTGGAGGATATCGATCCCAAGAGATTTCCCGTCGCTGGCTGTTGGCGTCTGATCCTCGATGCGGACTGTGTCAGACGAGTTGGGAGGTGCGTCCATCGACAATCGAATGATGGCGATAAATCGAGCCGGTTCGATTCCGATCATCAGCAGATTCACCAGTCGGCTTAGTAGTTCCTGATCGCTGGTTGCTCCTCGGATCAGATCGGGGAGTCGGGCGAGCACATCGATGCGTCGGTCGGCGTCCCGATATCGGATTTGCTTGAGCGTGGAAGGTTCAAAGCTATGTTCAGCTGCATGGATCGATTCGGGCGCGACCACCCGCACCCGTTGCTCTACCAAGCTGAAGGTGGTCTGACCAATCACGAAATGATCGCCAACTTGCAGTTTCAGCTGGTCGGCCCGACCGCCTCGCCAGAATATCGGATTCCGGGCTTCCGCAAGCCGTTCGACCACCAACGTGCGACCATCCCAACGCAGCATCGCATGCCGGCGACTGATGCGATCGTCCCAGGGGGTACTGAAACGGCATTCCCCTCGTCCCAGTTCCAATGCGATCTGGGAAGCTGTCAGTCTTTTTCTCCAACGATCCTGGGGTTGAGGCCCCTGTGCGATCAAGTCTGCCATGCCCTTCCATCGCTCCTTCGCCTGCGATCCAGGTTCGGCTCCCCGAACTATCACGTTGATGTATCATGCAGGAACCAGAACTTTTTCGGAAGCTCCGATCGACTTGATTCTCCTGGGTGTCGCCGGGTTCCCTTGCTGATTGGTCGCCAGAATAGCCGCGACAGGATGCGTGGCTTCTTCCGCAGTTGGCTCACGGAGCGATTTCATGAATCTTCCACAACCGATCGACCCTCGCGAAGTCATGCAGGAAATCGATCAACAGCTGGCTCACGTCTGGATGGTACGCACCTTTCTGAAGCATTCCGACGAGGCGGCGGAAGATGAGGAATTGGCGGAGGTGCACCGTGCGCTCTATGACTTCATGCTGGCGCTGGGGCCTCCGTACGAGGAGGGGGATGTATCGCAGTACCTGAAGCTTGCCAGGAAGAAGTGGAGCAAGCTGCACGGGGCCACCCAGACGTTCATCCAGATCCAGCCGGAGGTTTCTGGTCACACGAATTTTCGCATGGCTGCACGTTCGCTTCAGTTGGCGGTTGCAGCCATCGGAAGACTGGTGGAATCCACCCCCCAAAGACAAGATACTTGAAGGTTGCTTCTCCGGTCGCTTCGCACCTCAGGCAACAGGGGCATGGTATCATATCGACGGCTAGAAGGGGATCGATCCATGATCGCTGGCCCCCCATGCCTCGGAATCGACCAACGATGCGAGATGGGAATCGACTCATTTTCCCTTGCGACCCGGCCGATGGCCGTGGCGGCTCGTTCCCCAACCCCCACGTTCCGGACAATCGAGATCGTCAGAGTTTCACGGAGGCGTGGCGGAAGCCATCATGTCCCAAGATGCGGTGATCCGGACGGTGGGCTTGGTGAAAACCTACCAAGAGGGGTGGTTTCGAAGGCGAGCCTATCAGGCGCTCCGAGGGGTGGACCTGGAGGTGCGTCCCCGCGAAATCTTTGGTCTTCTGGGGCCCAATGGCGCAGGGAAGACGACATTGATCAAAATCCTTCTCGGGATTCTTCATCCCACGGGTGGTAAGGCGACGGTCCTTGGGCAGCCAGCAGGCAGTCTGGATGCCAGACGCCGCATCGGCTATCTACCTGAAAATATGGTTTTCCCCCGGCACCACACTGGCCACTCCGCCCTCCAATTTTACGGTCGGCTCAATGGCCTTTCGGAAGATGAGATTCGCCAGCGCGAGCCAGGGTTGCTGGAGATGGTCGGTCTGAGGGGACGTGAAGGGGAGCTGGTTCGCAAGTACTCCAAGGGGATGCGACAGCGCCTGGGATTGGCTCAGGCAATGATCCACCACCCCGATATCCTGATCATGGACGAACCGACCGACGGGCTAGACCCCGTGGGGCGATCGCAGATCCGCGAAGTCATCGAGCGGTTGCGTGAGATGGGCAAGACCGTCTTTCTCAACAGCCATATCCTCCAGGAAGTCGAACTGGTTTGCGATCGAGTCGCCATCATGGCCAAGGGGCAGCTTCGGCGCTTGGGGACGGTTGCTGAGTTGACGGAAGTCCCTGGTGGCGCTGTGGGGGCATTGACGTTGCTTCGAGTGATCGCAAGCCCTGAGCAATTGGCAACGATAGGAGCGAGTGGCAGTGACGGGACGCCGTCAGTCCGTCTCCTGCCAACGACCGGCGGGACGGATGGGGAATTGTTGCTGGAGCTGTCGGACGGAAGTCAGCCGTCGCTGGACCACTGGATCGATTTGCTCAGGAGCCATTCGATATCGATTATCTCGGTCGAGCGGAAGAAGCCTCGCCTGGAAGATGTTTTCATGCAGACGGTCGATCGGTCCTCCTCCCCTGAATCCTCCCAGGAAGCGATCCACGTCGAGGGAGAAGGGGGATTGCGATGAGGCCCTATTTGGCAATTCTTTACGATGCGTTCCTGGAGGCGATTCAGTCGCGGGTGCTCTGGGTGCTGCTGGCTGCGTGGGTCCTGCTTCTGGCAGCGATTGCCCCTTTCGGATTCATCGAAGAGAAGTCGTATCAGCTGCGAAGCGGCGATATCCTGCAGCGATCCCAGCTTCTGGAGCAACTCCAGCAGGCTGCCCGAGCGAAGGGGAAGCCCACCCAACAGGCTGTTGTTGCCGTGTTGCCCGAGTCGGCTAGGAAGCTGTTGGCCGAGCAGTCGGAGGATGACCCCAAGAAATTCTCCAGTGGTCGACTGTCCGAATGGCTGAACGAAGCCGCTCGTTCTCGATCCCTCTACGATCCCCAGCTCTGGCCTCGTGTCGCCTCTCGAGCCGAGTGGAAGCAGATCATCGAGAAGGACCCTAAGCTCCGTTCCGAAGAAGAGGTTCAGCAGCTCAACCGTCTTCTCCTGGAATGGTCATTTCCTGGGCAGCTGGCCCCCCTTTCCTCCAGTCAAGCGTGGGTCGGGTATGCGGGTTTGAAGGTGGGTGAGCCGCTGCCGGTGTCGATCAATCAAGCGCGTGCCTTTCTGGAGCTGTTCGTCCTTCAGGGGTTGATCAAAATCGGCTTGGGCGTCGTGGCGATGTTTGTTGCCATCATCGTCACTAGCCCGATGATCCCTGACACATTTCAGGCTGGCTCCCTCCATCTACTGCTCAGCAAACCGATCTCCCGGACTTGGTTATTCCTTTCGAAGTTCGCGGGCGGCACCATTTTTGTATTGATTCATATCGCTTTCCTGCTCAGCGGCCTCTACCTGATCGCGGGATGGCGTCTGGGGATTTGGAACGAGGGCCTCTTTCTCTGTATCCCCCTGTTCCTTTTTGTCTTCACCATCTTCTACAGCGTTTCAGCCTTGGCTGGGCTGATCTGGAAGAATGCAATTGTTTCCGTGGTGGTGACAGCTGTTTTTTGGGCGATCTGTTTCGCGCTAGGGTTGGTAGAGACGGTCATGCAGCCGATCGTCCGAATCCAGCCCGAAGTCACGCACGTTCAGTCGCTGGGAGATCAACTCCTGGCCGCTCGGCAGGACGGAGCGCTCGTCGCGTGGGATAAGGCAGCCAGTCAGTGGCAGCAGGCGTTCGACACGCGGGGGGGGAACCGGAAAATACTCGGGCCTTTCTGGTTGCCTCGCTATGGCGAGTTGTACTTTGGCCGAGCGTTTGTGGCACCTTTTGGGATCAATAGCGATGGGGTGCGATTGGGCTACGCCAATCTTCCGGAGTTTGGTGTGGCCTCCAAGGCCATGCCGACAACGACTGGAGCTTCGCCGTCCGATTCCTCGCCCGCGTCACAGACCGAGGCCAACAAACCGGCGGGGGAGAGTTGGTTCAGTGGACAGAGGCTGGAGTCGCTGGAGAATCTGCCGCCGCGGACTCGGCGCGCCATCGGTGGACTAGGCACCTTTTTGGTGCTGACCGACCTGGGGGTCTATGCATTCGATCGATCCGCCGCGCAGGCTCGCAGCAAGCCCAAACAGGGGCTGGCGGGGATGCTGCAAAATGCGATGGAGCGATTGCAGGTGCAGTCGCGAGAAAGCTACCGCCGATTGACCCCGGAGGAGTGGCAAGTCGCACCTCCAGCCGACATCTCGCTCAGTTCGGATGAAGCCACGATCTGGGTCTACACTCAAGGAAAGCTGAACGCGCTTCGGCTCGAGGGGGATCTATGGAAGCCGGTGGTGCAGCGGGAGGTGATCGACCAGGAAGATTCGGTCGCGCTGATCGCCGCCAGTCCTGCAGGATGTCTGGTAGTTCCCGCCCAGGGGAATCGATGGACATGGTGCCCTACCCCGACAATCGCGATTGGCAGCACCGAAGCGGCTACCGAAGATGGCGGGAAGTCCCAGCCGCTTTTCTGGGATGCGCCGGTGGACCAGCCGCCTCGATCCCTAACGGCGCTTTCCGATGGGCGTTTCGCGATGGTCGACTCCAAAGGGTATCTCTGGATGATCGATCCGACAAACCAGTCGTGTTTGCAACCACCCTGGGGGATTCAAGGGAAAGTCGTTAGCGTAACCCAAGGTGACCAGTCCCAGGTATGGATCGCGCACCATATACAGAATGTCTCATCGCTCGATCTTTCCACCGGCCAGCTCACAGCCACTCTTACGGCAAAGCCAAAACGAGTGGAGTGGATTTATGAATGGCTGGTCCACCCGATCTACTGGATCTTTCCCAAGCCATCGTCGGTTGACGCAACGATTCTCTACTGCCTGAAGCTGGGTAACGACAACAAACTATCGCTCGACCCAGCACTGCTTGGGCAGACGGAGCCGACGGGGGATCCCTGGCAGCCGTTATGGAGCAACGCGGCTTTTGTTGCCGTGATGTTGACGCTGTGCTGTGTTTACCTCTACCGACAGGACCTTTGATCGTTCGCTTGGCGGTGAGGACGAATCATCGACTAGCGAGCGGCTAGGATTGCGATCCACCGCCGCTGGCAGATTGAATCTGCTGGCCGATCTGAAAGAGTTCTTCGGCATCTAGGAATTGGTCGGCGCGTTCAAACAGCTGCCGGATGGCAGCCTTGTGGATTTTCATCTTGAGCCCACCGACACCGATGGCGCCGTAGTCATGCCGTACTCCGCGAGTTGTTCCCTGGTCCATCACCCCGATTGGCTCCAATCCCAGAGGAGGGACCGCATTGAGGTCGATCGCCACCTGGAGCCGGGCGAGGTCGTCCAGTTGCCGGGAAGTGGCCAGCACCGCACCGGCAGCGCCGCATGCGATCACTCCCTGAATGCGTTCCAGAGAAGGTTTTTGCCACTGTTCCCACGGGCCAGCCACCTCGATGCGATCCCCATCGAAGCCTCGATCCGCTAGCGACTGCTGGACGGCTCGACCTCGCTCCACCGATCGAGACTGGAGGATCACCGAAGCCCCTTGCCCCAACAAGAGCCTAGCCACACGCTGACCAACCGGACCGGTAGCTCCCAGGACTCCGACCACAGCGCCCTGGAGGGGAAGGTGGTTTGCGCAGCAGAGCACTGCAGCTGCAGCGGTGGAGTTGGCGCCGTTGGAATCCAGCAGCACCGAGACGCGCATGGGACCGAAGAAGGTTTTTCGAACCAAATCGGCCAGCCGTTCTCCTTGCTCCAGGTTCGATCCACCGACGAAAATCGCAGACCGAGGGAGGTCCGGGATTCCCCGAGTGAAGATCAGTCCATGGACTAGCGGAGCCACATGGCTTTCCTGCACGCCACTTCGAGAGAGCAGCACATCGACGCCGGCATCGATGGCCACTAGCGCATCGAAGCTGCTGGCCTGAATATCCGGGTCCAACTGCAACAGCACGCTCTTCTTTTGGCTCATGGTGCTTTCCGGGGAGGTGAGTCGAACATGGGAGTGGTGGAGGAGGTCTTGCAGCCGATCCATACGAAAAAAAAGGCAGAGTTCTGCAACTCTGCCTCGTCGAAAACTTTTCGCAATCGTCCCTAGAAACCTTTGAAGGGGTGGGAGGCTGCATCCTTCTTGGCGACCATTTCGCTGGCCGATGGCTGGTTGCCCATCGCATTTTTGATCGCCAGTTTGGTCGCTTCGTAGTTGTACTGGTAAATCTTCTTGTCGTCTTCGGCCTGTGGATGGATGAAGGCACCGCAGACAATCACCAGGTCCTCGGCCTTGTCGGCTGCGATCACACCAGCGGCCACCGAATCGGCGACGGCTTTGGCGACGGCGAACTGAGCCGGGCCAAACATCTGAACTGCCTGCTTCATCCCCTTGATCGTCACCTTGGTGATCATCACCGTGGCTGGCTTGACCGCCAAGTTGGGTTCCAGCACTGCCAGAAGGTTCGTGTGTCCAGCACTCTGGGTCGCCAGGGCATTGGCGAAGGCCGTGCCGACCGGACCGTTTTTGTCACCGATCAGCAGGTCAATGTGTGCAATTTCGTTCCCGTCGCCGACCAATGCTTCGCCAATGTACATGCTCATCGCGTGCTATCCTGTTTGCTCTCTGCCGAACGTTCGAAGTTCCAGGCTGACAATCGACCTGACTGTTGAAAAAGCCTACCAAAGTTGCTGGCCAATGCAACGACAGGACAAGATGCACCAGGAAAAATAGGTTCTTCCACCCCAGCCTTGAGAGACCGGCGGACGATGCCGAAGGAAGGGATTCTGCTGGCCGTTTCTTCGGAAATACCGGTAGAAAGCTGTTTTTTCCGGAAGAGTTCGATTATCCTCGGGGTTGGTTTCGATGGTAAATAGGATAAGCGATTGGCATGCGATCTGCATTTGACGGACTTCGGGGTACGAATGCCTCGACCGTTGCAAGATTTTGCTGCATCGCGCGCTGGCGGTGGAGCATAATGGCACAACGACGGGCCTTTCCCCCCCTTTGTTGCCCGTCCCTTTCATCGCATTTCTGCCGTCGCCGAAAGGACCTGATGATGAACGTTTCAATTGAGTCGATCTGTCGCCGAATGGTTCTCCTCCTCTTGCCCGCCGCTCTCGGACTTGGTGGTCTGACCGCTGTCGGCAAGGAACCTGCCGAAGGGCAACAGCCTTCCCCCAAGGGTAAGGGTGCCAAGATTACGGAGGTGGTCGAGCAGGTGGAGTTGTTCGACGCCATGGACCGCGAACTGGTGACGGTCGATTTCATCGCCAAGGATGCCACGGAAGCCAATCTGATTTTCCGCAATAA
>JBJSWM010000842.1:0-3260 GCA_046085865.1 Pirellulaceae bacterium | reverse complement strand
ACCCAGAGCTGTTCGCGGGCCACCTGCCCATCCCGCAATACCCTACCTATCCCCTCCCCTACCTCGCTTTCATTCCCATAGTCGCAGGCACCATCCAGATGGCGATAACCACACGCCACCGCATCGACCACGCGCTGCGCTGCATCCTGCCGATCGATCTTCCAAAGCCCCAGCCCCACCGCGGGCATCGCTGCGCCATCGGCCAGCGGTATCTGCAACGCCATCGATCTTCTCCTCATGGACTTCTGGTCTCTGTCTTCGATCCAGTGCCTCCCCAGCGCCGGATCGATCGGGTCGATGTCGATATCGACTAAGGGCCGTCCACCACTTCGATCTGCCGGTTGGCCGAACTGCCGATCAGTTCCGGCGCGTACATGGCGCTGACGCGAGCCGGAAGCGAGGTGAACTCTCCAGGCGCTTCAGCCCGCACACGATATCGCAGCGAATGGACCCCACGATCGATCGTTCGCAGGAAAAAGACCACCTGCTGATCACGCAGCTCCCGGTACGCAAACAACCCGTCGGTCTGCACATACCCACTCTGCAAATCGATCGGCTCCAGCGAGGCCGGCTTGCGATCTTCGATCATCAGGTACTCGTAGTCATTCTTGCTCTCGACGATCAGCTCCACTTCCACCTGACTTCCGCTAGGCAGCTGCCTTGCCTGCTCCAGATCAATCCGTTCCCAGCCCAGCTGCTGCGCCTCCTCGACACCCCCTTTTTCATTGGCCAGTGTCAAATCCTTCGCCTTCGGTTTCAGCAGGTAATAATTCCGGCGGATCTTCAGCTCCAAACCTGCCTCCGGCATCTGGTCTTCCTGGGTGAAGTAGGTGGCATAGGCATTCCAATAGATAGGACCTTCCCCGGTGCGCACCAGCGTCAGTTCCTGATTGCCTCCTGGAATCGCATCCCCCTCGATCTCGATCGTATTGGGTGCCGTCCAAAGCGTCTTGGGGGTGAAGGCGAGCGAACCGAGGCGCTTTCCTCCCAGCAGAACCTCCACCTGGCTGGACGCTGCTGTCTCCCCTGTCGCCTCCAGATAATCGGCGAATGCCTCCACCACCAGCGCCGTATCGCGTGTGCTGGACCAGTAGGAGTCGGCTTTGCGCTGGTTGAGCAAATACTTGACCAGACGCGGGGCGGTGGGTCCCTTTGGATCGATTCGTGTGAGCAGTTTCAAATAGGTTGCCGCTGCTTCGATGGAACTCCCATACCAGTACCAGTAAGGACTGCCATCTCGCAAAAAGGCCGTTTCGTTTTCTTCATCCTGCACCAGCAGTTGCTCGATGTTCCTCCGCAGCATGGCAGTCTGCTCCTGATTGCCGGCGCGATGCGTCACCATCGCCAGCAGCGCCTTGCCGTAGACATTCAGCGACTGCCTTCGATCGTAGAGGACCTCCACCATCTGCTGATCGATCTGCCCCGCCTCCGCCAGCACATGGCAAATCAGCGCATCGAGATTGTCCGGGGTTCGCAACTGGATCGCTTCCTTCCGTTTTTCCTCGGGAAGATCCAACCCCAGCAGTCGGTTTTTCTCCTTCGATTGGTATTGAGCCAGCCACGCCACGCCGCGGTCGACCAAATCGGGAACCACAGGGACATCGGCATCGCGAGCCGCAAGCAGACCACGCACGACGACAGCCGTCGTGTGAGGGTAACTCTGCTCTCGCGCCCCGCTGAACCAACCCCAGCCACCATCCGAATTCTGCATGTCAGCCAACCGTCGCAGCCCCGTCTTCAGCATGTCGTCGACCATCGCTTCATCGTAGACTGCCTCCCGAGGCCATCGCTTCCATTGCTTGGCTCGATCCGCTGCATTGCCGATCTCCTGAGCATTGAGATTGGCGCGTTCCTTGGCCAGCGAGGCCAAATCGACCTGCATCTGCTGCAGCGTCTTGCGGGTGATGACGGTCGGGAGGAAACGATTGAGCGTCTGTTCGGTGCATCCGTAGGGATAATCAGCCAAGTAGGGCAGCGCGTCGACCATCGCAGCCGCTAGGCTGGGTGAGACGCGAACCACCAGGCGCGATTGATCCGAACGCCGTTTTTCTGGAACCACAAGATTTGCCTTCCCTTCACGCTGCTGGCCGCGCAGCGTCCCAGCAAAGCTGTCGGTCAACAGGAATCCACGTACCAGCACCGGCAACGTTAGCTCCGTGGCATCCTGCCCGTCGGCTGCCGTGGCAAAGACACGCACCTTGGGAGTCCCTTCCGCCACCGCGCGGCAGAGGAAATCGATCCGCTCCTGACCACCCGCTGCCACTTTCACCTTGCGGACCGCCTTCTCCCCTTCCACCAAATCCAGTTGGGTCTGGCCATCGATCTCCAGCCGCACCTCCACCTCCTGATCTTTCGGCAGATCGTTCTGGACGATCGCGGCGATCGCCACGCGATCCCGCTCCACCAAGAATCGGGGCGCCTGCAATCGCACCAGCAGGGGCTTGCGCGTCACGGCCTGAGTCTCTGCCGACCCCACCGCCAACCTGGGACCGATAGCCCACGTCTTCAGCTTCCAACTGGTGAGATTCTCCGGCATTTTGAAACGGATCGTTCCTTTGCCATTGGCGTCAAACGGTACGGCTGCGATCCAGAGGGCCGAGTCAGCGAAGTCCTTCCGCACCGCCACCGCAGGCGTCTCTCCACCGGACGCAGGTGCCGCTCCGTCTCCCATCGCTCCCGATGTCTCCGCCATCTTGTCCTTTGCCATGGCTCCCGCCATCGGTGCTGGCGCCGCCATCATGGCATCGGCAACCATTGGCCCCCCGCCACCGAAACCACCCATTCGGCCTCCCATGCCTCCCATGCCGCCTGGTCCACCAACACCCCGCATACTCGAGTATCTGCTAATACTCCGAACGACAGGCCCTCCTTGGGACGCTGCCTCTTGATCGATTTGCCAACCGAAGATCCCAAGCGGCGTCCACTGGACCGGTCCGATCGGGATCGGCCATGTCTGCCATGCAAGGTTATCCGCTCGATCGCTCCAATGATTGCGGCGCCACTTCCAGAAGTACTCTCGAATGTCGCCGGGTAGCACATCGCCGGCGATCGCCTCCAGCGACCGGTCGTAGACGGCGATGACCGTGTTGCCTTCGACTGGCTGGCCTTTGGCATCCAATAGCTGCAACTGGGCAACCGCCTCTCCCCCTGGCAGATACTCGACCCGATCCAACTGCACCTGAAGATCGAGCATGCGCTGTTCGGGGGGTACGAGGATCTCGCGGGTCACTTCCAGCACCTGGCCATCATGGACCGTGAAG
>JBJSWM010000841.1:0-1951 GCA_046085865.1 Pirellulaceae bacterium | reverse complement strand
CAAATAGGAAGCCTCGAGCTTCAGCCGCAACGATCAGGTCGATCTGCTGGCCCGCATAATGGTCGGCCAGTCGGTCGATGGACTCTTGAAACGATTCCGGGTTCAGAAGCAATGGGGTGATATCTTTGAACTGAATTCCTGGTTTCGGAAAGTCAGGGATATTCCGGATGTAGTCATTGAGATCCATGCCGGGGCGTCGACTCATTTGAGCTCTCTCTCGCTTCAATTCATCCTAAAAAAACCGGAAGCGTTTCAAGAGTCCATCGACCGACTGGCCGACCATTATGCGGGCCAGCAGATCGACCTGATCGTTGCGGCTGAAGCTCGAGGCTTCCTATTTGCCGCCCCTCTGGCGATCCAGATGAACGCCGGTCTGGTACCGATTCGCAAGCCGGGAAAGCTGCCATACGAAACCTTCCGGTACACCTACGAACTCGAATACGGTACCGATACGCTGGAGATGCACACGGACGCCATACGTCCAGGCCAGCGAGTCCTGGTTTTGGACGATCTTCTCGCGACCGGAGGTACAGTGACCGCCTGCTGCCGAATGGTCGAAAAACTGCAAGCCACCATTGTCGGCTGCGCCTTTGCGATTGAACTGATGGCATTGGGCGGTCGCGCCAAACTGGCACCCTACCCCGTCTTCAGCCTCCTGGAACTTTGAGTCCGATATGGGCAATGACGACCCGCTGAGGGAAACAGAAGGAGCCGGCGACAGCCAGTCGGAGGGCCTGGGGTATCGTCGAGCGGCAGAGAAGGCAAAAGGGTTTCCGCAAAGCCCAGGGGTCTACTTGATGAAAGACCACCAGGGAATGGTGATCTACATCGGTAAAGCGAAAAACCTCAAGAATCGCGCCTCCAGTTACTTTCACGATACCGCGATGCAGGATCCGCGCCTGGCTGCATGGGTGCAAGAGATCTGCGACATCGACTTCCTACCGTGCACCAGCGAGGTCGACGCGCTGCTGACCGAGAACCGACTGATCAAGGATATCCAGCCCCGCTACAACAAGGAACTGAAAGACGACAAAACCTATCCCTACCTAATGATCGTTACCCATGAGGAGTTCCCACGCGTCGAGGTGACGAGAACTCCCAGGCACCGCGGCGCAAAGCTATATGGACCATTCACCAGTGTCGCCCAACTGCGTGGGGCACTTCAGGTCCTGCAGAGGCTGTTTCGATTTCGTACCTGCTCCCTGGACATCGATTCTTCTGATCCCCGCTGGCGCTGGTTCCGCCCGTGCCTCTTGGCTTCGATCAAGCAGTGTTCGGCCCCCTGCAATCTCCGTATTGCTCGCGAGGACTATCGACGCGACATCCGACGTCTCCAGCTGTTCCTAGAAGGAGGAAGGGAACGGCTGGTCCAGCAGATGGAAGAGGAAATGCGTCAGGCCAGCAAGGAAATGGCATTCGAAAAGGCAGCTCGTATTCGCGACGAATTGAAGCTATTGGCATCGCTGGATGAACGCGGTCAAATCGATCGACATGCCCAGCCGGAAGTGTTTCAAATCGATCCCAAACGGGGCCTGCGAGGACTCAGAAAGATTCTTCAGTTGCCTGAAGTCCCTCGCGTGATCGAGGGAATCGATATTGCGCATCTGGGTGGACGAGAGACCGTCGCTTCCCTGGTCCAATTCATCGACGGACTTCCATTCAAGCCGGGGTACCGACGCTATCGCATTCGCGATGTCGATGGCATCGATGACTTTCGCAGCATCCATGAAGTCGTCTCACGTCGATTCCGGCGAGCCCTGCACCAGGACGACCCATTCCCCGATCTTCTCTTGATCGACGGCGGAAAAGGCCAACTCAACGCCGCACTGGCTGCTTTTCGAGACCAGCAGATCCAGCCACCCGTGCTGCTATCCCTAGCCAAAAGGGAAGAGGAAATCTACCTGCCAGGCGAATCGGAACCACTGCGACTGCAACGCAAACTTATACTTAT
>JBJSWM010000840.1:0-4084 GCA_046085865.1 Pirellulaceae bacterium | reverse complement strand
TTGACGATCGATGCAAACGGGAACATGTACTCCTTGCTGGCCACCCCGCGCTGCGGGCTATCGGCGTGCACGATCATCGGCCTCAGGTAGGCGCAACGAGCCTGCTCGACCAGCCTCGGTCCAAAGGATGCTGTGTAGTCGGTCACACCGCTTTCCTCCAGATCCTTCTGCACCATCGCATACGTTCCCGTTGCCATGGCTGGATTGGTGAATGCCGATAGCCCGCAGCGCGGGGTGGCCAGCAAGGAGTACATGTTCCCGTTTGCATCGATCGTCAAATGCTCGCAGGCCGACATGATCAAGTCGATTGGATCGACTCTGGTGTGCACCGCCATCACGAATGATCCCGACTGGATCGATGCGCTTCTGTCTGCAGTGCATATCGATCGACTGAACATCGGTCCGATCCCCACCAATCGCCTGAACTGGCTTCAACCGCACGAAGGGAATCTAACCGAGTTTCTCTTCCGCAATCGCGCGGTGCAGCGAGCCTAACTGTTTGTGCGATCTGGGGTTCCCACTGACTCTTATCGAACTCAGGGACAAGGCATGGAAGATACCTCGGGTGGCATCGTGATCCGAGGGGCGGCCGAGCATAACTTGCGGTCGGTTGACCTGATGATTCCCAAGAACCGCTGGATTTGCTTTACAGGCGTCAGCGGCAGCGGAAAAAGCTCCCTGGCGTTCGATACGATCTTTGCAGAGGGACAGAGGCGGTATCTAGAAAGCCTCTCGTCCTTCGCAAGGCAGTTTCTTGGGCAGCTGCCCAAGCCGCAGGTGGAACGCCTGGAGGGACTTCAGCCTTCGATCGCCATCAGTCAAAAATCGACGGGGCACAATCCCCGAAGCACCGTCGGTACGATCACCGAGATTCAAGATTTTCTCCGCGTCCTCTACGCGCAAGTGGGAACGGTCTTCTGCCCTGGCTGCCAACAACCGGTCACCAGCCAGACTCCGGATCAGATGGTCGAGCACTGCATGGCGGTCGACCCCCCAGGGGTTTATGCCGTGCTAGCCCCCGTGGTCCAGGCCCAGAAGGGAGAGCACCTGGAGCTGCTGCAGGATTTGAGGCGGCAGGGGTATCAGCACGTGGTGGTCGACGGCAAGTGGATGGCGATTGAGTCGGTGGAGCCGATCGACAAGAGGCGGCGGCACACGATCGAGCTGGTGATTGACCGACATTCCTTGCCATCGATCGATCGCGTTCGCTTGGCCGAAGCGATCGACGAGGCACTGCGGATGGGATCGGGAGTCATGGCGATTGCGCCGATCTTTGGCCAGTCTTCCCAAAGCGGCGCTACGGATCCCATGGTGCGGATCGACAAGAGCCTTGCGACGCTTTTCTCGTCCCGATTTGCCTGCTCGACATGCCAGCGGTCCTTCGCTCCCCCCACCCCCCAACGGCTCAGCTTCAACAGCCCCCAGGGGCGATGTCCCGGCTGCGATGGTCTTGGCGTCGTCTACACCTTCACCGAAGAATCGTTGATCGACGATCCGAGCAAGTCGATCCGTCGCGGCTGCATTGGAATCCTGGGAACCTGGGGCCAAATCGTCCGCTCGCTGCGCTCCAAAGTGCAGCAGGCCTGCAAGATCTACGAAGCGGCGACGAAGCAACCACCCGGTTCTCTGCTGACCCGTACCTGGAGGAAGCTCTCAGAACCCCAGCGACACTTCTTGCTCCACGGTCGGGTTCCGGAGAAGGAACTGGCGGCCTGGAATCCTGACCTGCGACGAAGCTTTCTTCGGATCGGCTTTCCGGGACTTATCGCTTCCCTGGTCCAGCGATGGCGGGAATCGAACAATCCGATGTTTCGTCGGCAGTATGAAAAACAGATGTCGACGCTGCGCTGCGAGAGTTGCCAGGGGCAGCGGCTGCACGAGGAAGCGCGAGGAATTCGCCTTGGGGCTGCCGATGGGGGACGCAAAGGATCCAGAACTTGGCTTTCGCTGCCACAACTGGGTGAATTGCCGATCGACCGATGCCAGCAGTTTCTCGAACAACTGGTACTGACCGATACGCAGAAGAAAATCACCCACGAACTGCTCAAAGAGGTCAAGACGCGACTTGGCTTCCTCAACGAAGTGGGGCTCTCCTACCTTTCGCTCAACCGCACCGCCCCGACGCTCTCGGGGGGCGAATCCCAGAGAATCCGTTTGGCCGGGCAAATCGGATCGGGACTCAGCGGCGTCACCTACGCGCTCGATGAACCATCGATCGGACTTCATGCCCGCGACAATCACCGGCTGCTTCATTCCCTCCGTCGCCTGCAGGATCGCGGCAACACGCTCATTGTGGTCGAGCACGATGAGGAGACGATGCGCGCGGCAGACCATCTGGTCGACTTCGGGCCCGGACCAGGGGTGCTGGGGGGCAAGGTGGTGGCTCAGGGATCCGTCGAGGATTTGGTCGAATCCCAGGAGAGTCTGACGGGGGCGTACTTAGGGGGTAGATCGAGCATTGCTGGGCCGTCGGCGCGGCGTTCCGGAAGCGGGAAGGCACTGATCATCCGAGGGGCCCGCCACAACAACCTGAAGGAGATCGACGCCTCCATTCCTCTAGGGACTTTCACCTGCATCACCGGTGTCAGCGGCAGCGGCAAAAGCTCCCTGATCACCGATATCCTTTGCCCGGCCCTTCACCGAGACCTCCATCAGGCCCAAGGCCAGCCCGGCCTGCACGATACGATTGAAGGGGTCGAACACCTCGACAAGATCATCGATATCGATCAAAGCCCGATCGGAAGAACGCCTCGCAGCAATCCGGCCACCTACGTGAAAGTCTTCGACGAAATCCGCGATCTGTTCGCTCTGCTCCCCGAAGCCAAACGCCGAGGCTTCCTGCCAGGTCGCTTCAGCTTCAACACCGATCCCGGGCGTTGCGTTGCGTGCGAGGGAAATGGGCAGCGAAAGATTGAGATGGAGATGCTGGCGGATGTCTGGGTGACCTGCGAAGTCTGCAACGGAGCGAGATTCGACAGCGAAACTTTGGCGGTGGAATTTCAGGGAAAGAATATCGCACAGATCCTGCAAATGGATGTCCGCGGCGCCTTGGAACTGTTTCGCGACATCCCTTCGATCGCTCCAAAACTTCAGACTCTCTCCGATGTGGGACTCGACTATCTGCAGCTGGGGCAACCTTCACCGACCCTTTCCGGAGGCGAAGCTCAGCGAATCAAGCTAGCCAAGGAACTCAGTCGCAAGCAGACAGGCAAAACAATTTATGTGCTCGACGAACCAACCACAGGACTCCACTTTGCCGATGTCCATTTGCTGCTGAGCGTTCTTCATCGCCTGGTCGATTCAGGGAACACGGTGGTGGTGATCGAGCATCAACTCGATGTGATTGCGGCAGCCGATCATCTGATCGATCTTGGGCCCGAAGGGGGCTCTGAGGGAGGGCGCGTAGTGGCCTGGGGTACGCCCGAACAGGTAGCCAGAACGAAAGGGCCCACGGGGGTTGCGCTGGCTGGCTTCTTCGAGTCGAAGCAACCCAAGCCACGTAAGGGAAGGAAAAAGTCTTCGGCCAATCTCCGCAGTCCTCCCTCCTCACCGTCGACTTTCACTCAGAAGTCCCTGGTGGTCCAGGGAGCATCGCTCCACCACCTCCAGCTGGTCGACGTCGAGATCCCCAAGCCGTCGCTGACGGTTCTCAGCGGTCCTAGTGGAAGTGGAAAGACGTCGCTGGCCTTCGACACCATTTACGCAGAAGGTCAGAGACGTTTTGTCGAGAGTTTGAGTGCCTACGCGCGGCAGTTTGTCGGCCAGATGCCCAAGCCGCCGTTTGTGCGTATGGAGGGGTTGGCGCCGGCGGTGGCGCTTGAGCAGCGCAATGATGGCCATTCCCCCAGGTCCACCGTCGGCACTGTCACCGAAATCTACGACTACCTTCGGGTCTGGATGGCAAAGCTTGGCACGATGCACTGCCCAAGGTGCCGCACGGAGCTCCAACGCATGGGCAGCGACCAGGTAGCCGATTGGATCTCCACTCTCCCGGCGACCCAGGAATTCCTGATCGCGGCTCCCAAAAGTCCCCACCTTGGCATCTCTCCGGACTGGGCAGAGACTCTCAGGCAGCAGGGGTTCA
>JBJSWM010000839.1:0-6415 GCA_046085865.1 Pirellulaceae bacterium | reverse complement strand
TAGCACTCCGATGGCCATTCTCGCGTCACCCTTTGCCGGTTCGCTGCTCCCTAGCGAGTCTAAAGCCTCTCACAGAGGCACTGAGGACACGGAGATGCGGAAATCGAAATGCGATTGGTGAGCCTCCCAATCCCCCTCAGTGCCTCTGTGAGAGGCTTTAGACTCGCTAGGGAGCAGCGAACCGGCAAAGGGTGACGCGAGAATGGCCATCGGAGTGCTAGATGGCGAGCCAGTCTTAATCGAGCGGATGGTCGAAGAGCCAGATTCGGGATCGGACGGATCGAGCGATATAGCACTCGCGATGCGCCTCCTGGTGGAGGCTGGTCAGGGCGATGGCATCGGGTGCGGGCCCGTCGAATCCTACTGTGGGGGCAAGGCGAATGTCACTGAGCCATGGTTTGCCTTGGGTATCCTTGGTCAATACTCCCTCTGCGTGATCGAAGTAGGAGATGACCTTCCAGGGGACGTGTCGAGCGACCCAGAGGAACGCCATCATGTGGCAGCTGGCGATCGCGCCGACCATCGCCAGTTCGGGGTCGATCGCTTTGGGATCAGACCAGGGGACCGGGATCACCAAGTGAGACGACGATGCAGGAAGGGATGAGGATTCGTCCCAATGCCAATGATGAAGTCGACTGAAGCGTCGATCGAGCGACGTTTGGGGCGAACCCTCCCATCGAATGGCGATCTGGTGCCTAGAGCGGCGTGAGAATCTCGTTTCCCAGCTTTCCGCCGACGGTTGGTGTGGGTCCATCGAGGCTCCCGTCTTGGCGAGGAAAGGTCGCACCCGATGAAACCCATCGCCATCGGGGCATCGGGGTGGGCTTAGAACTCGGCCGATCCTGGGTAACGTGGGAAGGGAATCACATCGCGGATATTCGTCATTCCGGTGATGAACTGCACGGCGCGTTCCAGCCCCAGTCCGAAACCGGAGTGAGGCACGGTGCCGTATTTCCGCAGCTCCAGGTACCACCAATAGTCCTTTTCCGAAAGTCCCATTTCCTGCATTCGCTGCTGAAGGACTTCCAGGCGTTCTTCCCTCTGGCTTCCGCCGATGATTTCACCGACGCCGGGGACCAGCACATCCATCGCACGCACCGTTTTGCCATCCTCATTGCGGCGCATATAAAACGACTTGATGGCGGCCGGGTAGTCGAAAAGGATGACGGGGCCTTGGATGTGTTGTTCGGTCAGAAAGCGTTCATGCTCTGCCTGCAAGTCACTGCCCCAGGCGACTGGATAATCGAACTTCTGGCCACTGCGGGAAAGGATATCGATGGCTTCGGTGTAGGAGAGCCTAACGAAGTCCTTGTCGAGAACTGCCTGAAGCCTCTGGAGCAGCCCATTTTCCACCCACTGGTCGAAGAAAGCCATGTCTTCCTCGCAGTCGTTGAGCACATCGCGCACCATCCGTTTGAGATAAGCTTCGGCTAGCTGCATGTTGTCGGAAAGTTCGTAGAAGGCCATCTCCGGTTCAATCATCCAAAACTCGGCCAGATGACGACTGGTGTTGGAATTCTCTGCGCGGAAGGTGGGCCCGAAGGTGTAGATCTTGCTGAGCGCGGTGGCGTAGATTTCCCCTTCCAGTTGGCCGCTGACGGTGAGGAAGGCTGAACGTCCGAAGAAATCCTGGCTGTAGTCGACGCGTCCATCCGCCATGGGTAATTTGTCCATCGGTAGCGTGGTCACCCGGAACATCTGTCCGGCACCCTCACAGTCGCTGGCGGTGATGATGGGAGTGTGGATGTAGAAAAAACCATTGTCCTGGAAGAACTGATGGGTCGAATAGCTGATGCGGTTGCGCACGCGTGCGACGGCAGAGATGGTGTTGGTGCGAGGGCGAAGGTGAGCCCATTCGCGTAGTTTCTCTAGGGTGTGTCGTTTCTTCTGAAGAGGATATTCCTGGGGGTCTGCATGCCCCGTCACCACCACGCTGCTGGCCTTCAGTTCGGTCGCCTGCTTGCCCCCTTGGCTGGCGACGACTTCCCCTGCCACCTTGACGCTGCTACCGACGGACAGCTGCAGGATCTCCGATTCGTAGTTGGGAAGTGATTGGTCGGCGATGGCTTGGATGTTGCCCAGGCAGCTACCGTCGTTGATCTCAAGAAAGCTGAAGCCGCCTTTGCTGTCTCGCCTGGTACGGACCCAGCCCCGGACTTCCACCTGCTTCCCGATGGCTTGTTCGTGTCGAGCCTGAGAGACGGAGAACCAAGGAAAGTCGGCCATAGTGCAAATCCCCTCTAGGTCCGGTGCATGTTGCATGGTCCTCGACGATTTGAGCCGAGGACACTCGCTAATCTACCCGCTTGTCGCTGCATTTCGTATCATGACGAGGAATGTTTGGCGAGTCCATCTACGGAATCTTATGGTCAGGATTACCTTCATGCTCGATTTTTTTAGGGGTGGCCTCGGTGTTCGCCAGGGCTTTCTCACGCTTTGTGCTCTCGCGTTGCTGGGGACTGGCGGATGGGTGGGGGCCGAACCACCGCCTGGGGGCAAGCTGACGGCATTCGATGCGTACATCGCCAAGCCGGATGCCAGCTATCGCTGGGAGGTGGCCAAGACGATCGATTCGGGGAACCTGAAAGGGGCGATGATTCGATTGACGTCCCAGACATGGCGCACCACCGAGGATGTCGACAAGCCACTCTGGGAGCATTGGTTGACCGTCGCCATTCCCGCTGAAGTGAAGACCGACCGTGTCTTTCTTTTTATTGGAGGTGGAAGCCATGACCCCAACCCTCCCAAGGGGATCGATACCATTATCTCCACGATCGCTCAATCGACAGGCAGCATCGTCGCGGAACTGAAGAACATCCCGAATCAGCCTTTGGTATTCCATCAGGATGGTACGGAGCGGAAAGAGGATGACTTGATCGGGTATTGCTGGTCGCAGTTTCTGGAGTCGGGGGACCCGACTTGGCTGCCAAGGTTTCCGATGGCCAAAAGCGTCGTGCGCGCGATGGACTGCATCGAAGAGTTCACCAAGTCCGAGGCGGGGGGAAAGCATGCCGTCAGCCGATTCATCGTCGGCGGTGGATCGAAGCGCGGCTGGACGACATGGATGAGCGGAGCGGCGGATGACCGCATCGAGGCGATTGTGCCGATCGTGATCGATGTCGCCAACGCAGGTCCTTCGCTGAGACATCATGCCGAAGTGTATGGTTTCTGGTCCGAAGCGATCGGGAACTACTACCAGCACAACATCTTGCAGCGATTCGACCATCCTCGCATGAAGGATTTGTACGCGCTGGTCGACCCGCACTCCTACCGCGATCGATTGACGCTACCCAAGTACATCGTCAACGCCAGCGGCGACCAGTTTTTCGTCCCGGATTCTTCGCAGTTCTATTACGACGAACTGAAGGGGAAAAAATTGCTTCGGTATGTTCCCAATGCCGATCACGGGCTGAAGAACTCGGATGCCGTCCAAAGTGTTGCGGCATTCCACGAAGCCGTTTTTGCGAGGAAAGAGCTTCCGGAGTATTCCTGGAAGTTTCTGGACAATGGAGCGATCGAGGTGCGGCCCAGCGGCCGGCCTTTGTCGGTGACACTTTGGCGAGCCAACAACCCGAAGGCTCGCGATTTCCGGCTCATGACGATCGGCCCTGCCTTCCAACCAACGGTGCTTTCGCCACAGGCCGATGGCAGCTATTTAGCACCTCCGCCATCCGACCAGCCCGGCTGGACCGCATCGTTTGTGGAGCTGACCTATGATCTGGAATGCGTCTATCCACTGAAAGTGTCGACCGGGGTCTTGGTGACTCCTAAGGAAAAACCGTTCGCCGGGATCAACTTGGCCGAAGTCCCCTACGAACCACTGATGGAGAAAAAGGACCCCGTCGGCAAGTGATGGACCGATCGACTCGCATGACGCATGGAAGTTTTTTCTCGGTGCAGACAGAATCGTCAAAGGATGAATTGGAATGTCGTTGCAGATTTATATCTCGGGTAACTTCTATGCCAAAGAAGATGCGAAGATCAGCGTCTACGATCATGGACTGCTGTATGGGGATGGCATCTTTGAGGGGATGCGGGCTTACTCGGGAACGGTGTTCCGATTGAAGGAGCATCTGGAGCGACTTTACCAGTCGGCTCGCGCGATCCACTTGACGATTCCTATCGATCCGAAGGCGATGGAGAAGGCCGTCTATGCGACGCTGCAGAAGAACGCACTGGCCGATGCATACATCCGCTTGGTGGTGACGCGAGGGGCTGGATCCCTGGGACTGGACCCGAACCGCACCAGCGATCCCCAGGTGATCGTCATCGCCGACAAGATCTCCCTTTACCCCGAGGAGTACTACAGCAAGGGATTGGAGATTGTGACAGCGAGCACCATTCGCAATCACCCTGCGGCACTCAATCCCCGCATCAAGTCGCTCAATTACCTCAACAACATCATGGCCAAGATCGAAGGACTGAAGGCTGGATGTATCGAAGCGCTGATGCTGAATCATCAAGGAGAAGTTGCCGAGTGCACTGGCGACAATCTCTTCATCATCCAGAAAGGTGTCCTGCGTACCCCTTCGATCCACTCGGGCATTCTGGAGGGGATCACCCGCAATGCGGTGCTGGAACTGGCTTCCCAACTCGGTATCCCATCAGAAGAATGCACGCTCAGTCGGCACGATATCTACATCGCAGACGAGTGTTTCTTGACCGGAAGCGCCGCCGAAGTGATTCCGGTGGTGAAACTGGATGACCGACCGATCGGCGATGGTGCCGTTGGACCAGTCACCAAACAACTGCTAGAAGCATTCCACAAACTGGTGCGATCGAATCCTACGTGAGTCAACGGTTGGCGATTTACCGACGCTGAACGTTTTATTTGACTCAAAAAGGTCATTCAAGGAGCCGAAGGCGATGGCGATCAAGACCACTCAACGCACCAACCGATTGCGGTTCATTCCTTTGGCCTTCGGATCGCTGCTAGCCAGTTGGATCGTTTGCGCCGCAGACCTCCCCTCGGCAGTCGGGCAGGAAAAAATTGAGCAATTACCCGAGGCTGGTTCGGTCGAAGAGCAGCGGGAAGATCTAGAGATAGGGGGTGTCAACAGGACAAAGTACATGGGGCGTCGTATCGCCGACACCATGGGCTATCTGGGCGCTCCCTGGCTGATTCGTGAGACTCGCGAGCTGGAAGAGAATCCCACGGTCGTGCTCGAACAACTGGGCCTCAAGCCGGGGATGTCCGTCTGCGATCTCGGATGCGGCAACGGCTTCTACACCCTGCTGATGGCTCAAAAAGTTGGACCGACCGGCAAAGTTTACGCCGTCGATATCCAGCCGGAGATGCTACAGCTGCTCAGCCGAAGAGCTGTGGAAGCCAAGATCGATCAGATCGATATGATCCACAGCACGGTGAAAGATGCCAAATTGCCGGAGGGGAAGGTCGACTTGCTGTTGTTGGTCGACGTTTATCACGAGTTCTCTCATCCCGAGGAGATGCTGGCTTCGATCCGCAAAAGTCTCTCGCCCGAGGGAGTGATCGCCCTCGTGGAGTTTCGTGGGGAGGATCCGCGGGTTCCCATCAAGCCGCTGCATAAAATGACCAAAAAGCAGATCCTGAAAGAGTATCAGGCGAATGGTTTTCGCCTGGTGCGCGAATTCGATGGCCTTCCGATCCAGCACCTGATGTTTTTTGGAATCGACGAAACATGGAAGCCTGCCGACAAAGATACGAATCGCTAATCTCCTGGGCCGCATGCCTGCTGACGATGCCGATCACGCTCTTTAGCTGGGCCATGCCGGATCTTCTAGGCCAGGATGCAGCTTCCCAAGCCATCGACGCGGCAATTCAAGCCGGGGATCTCCATCAAGCGATTTCCAACGTCCGCAAATTGCCGCTGGAACAACGGCTCGACTGGATCGACCCACTCTGGAATCATTGGCAAACCAGCTCGAACTCTTCGTCTCAATCCGATTCCTCCGCTTCGACTGGGGAAGGTGATGCGGGACCGCCTCCGGCAATGGGAGGTGCTGCTGGTGCCGATTTTCAGTCGTTGATTCAGCTCATCACCAGCACCGTGGAAGCGAACTGGGAGGCCGACGGCGGGACCGACACCATTCAGCAGTTCGCCAGCGGTGTTTGGATCGATCCCCAAGGTGTGATGATGGAATCTGTCCTCAGACCCGCCTCCCTGGACGATCCGTCGCCATCGAAACATCTTTCCATGCAATCGATCGCCCCTTGGCTGAAAGATTCCAACTTGCGCTGGGTATCGCTGACGGCGTTGGTGGAGCGGCAGAGGGCGGATGGGTTTGGCGACCAGATGGAACGAGCGGGCGGCGATCTGCTGGGGGGGCTGGCTAGGATCGAGTGGGTGCTCTGGGATCCTCAGCATCAGCAGTGGCTGCTAGGAGGTCCTGCAGGTGGCTATCAATTGGATTCCATGGGAAGGATGCGGCGTCC
>JBJSWM010000838.1:0-1192 GCA_046085865.1 Pirellulaceae bacterium | reverse complement strand
GCATCGATTGGGAGGCAAGGTCAAAGCCGTTCTCTTGCAGCAGCTACCGGCGCTGCGGCAGGTGCTGATCCATATCGAACCGGCCGACGAACGAACGGTTTGAGTGTTTCGATCGCGTTGGAAAAGATTGGGTCGCGAGTTCGGGCCACGCGCCTGCCTGTAGCCAACGCCGCTAGGCGGTGGAGGGCGGAGAAGGATGGTCGGTCCATTAAAGACTTCGCAAGTCGCGACTACCATGAATGACCCTCGCGACTTCAATACCTTCCTCTTTTGGTCGAAAGAAAATGACATAGTGACCAACGCTAAACGATCGACAACCGGAGACTCCAAACTCTGTGCGCGCCTCTCCGAGTGTTGGCTGGATAGCAAGGGCTTGACACACCATGCAGATTTTGTGAATCCAGCTACGAGCAGCCTCTGGCTTATCGCGAGCAATGTATTCCGCAATTCCCAAGAGGTCGCTTTCCGCTTCCTGAGAGTAGAAAACGGATGACATCACAAATTACCAGACTCAATTGCGAGGATTCGCTGCTCTACACGATCATAAACTTCAGCTGCCGTCGTCCCGAGACCTGCATCTAGTTGCTCGAATCCCTTGACGACCTCGTCTCGCAGACTTTCGCGAGCCTGTAGTAATCGAATACCCTCTGCAATCACATCATCCTCAGTTAGAAAACGTTTAGCCGCTACCATTCGACGTACAAATGGCAGTAGGTCACCAGGGATTTCTATCGACATGAGGTTTCTCAAAATTTTCGACTGGGAACGCATCTAGTTGGCACCGTTGCGCCGACCTTCATTCTACGAACTGCTCTCATGATGGTAACCTGTTGCGCTATTGATGGGGCTAAAAAGTACCAGAACTAAGGGTGGCAATGGCGTGGGCGAATCCGGTGGTCTGGCATGAATGCTTTCTAGCGTCAGTCCGCAGAACCCTTTCGATAGTGGCCGTGAAGAGTGGCTACGTTGAGAGTCCTGTGCGGGATTGCATGGCTGGGACGGCCATGCCACGCAAGAGGTCAGGCCACGCGCCTGCGTGTAGCCAACGCCGCCAGGCGGTGGAGTGCGGTGAAGGATGGTTGGTACCAGTCCGTCCACCATCTGGCGATGGTGGCTACCAAGAGAGGTAGCTACCAAGAGAGCTGCCTGCCTGTAGCCAACGCCGCCAGGCGGTGGAGGATGGTTGGTACCA
>JBJSWM010000837.1:0-738 GCA_046085865.1 Pirellulaceae bacterium | reverse complement strand
AGCAGCAGCTACACGACCGACTATCGAAGTCTGTTCGAAACGCGATGGGGCGGTTGGTATGTCACCGGTACGCACGGACAAATGAGGCACTTAGGTAACCTGTTTGCATTGGATCGAAACGATCCTCAAAAAGTCGATGTCGAGAGCGGTGCAAACCTCTCGCAATTGCCTGCCAGAGTCCGACCGAATCTGCACTTGAGTGCTCATAGCGATCTTGTCGCGCTGATGGTCTTGGAGCATCAAATTCGTGTTCACAATCTGATCACCAAGGCCAGTTATGAAACGCGTCAGTCGATTGCGATGGATGAGTCGATGAATAAGGCTCTGGATCGACCCATGGATCACCGTACAGAGAGCACTCAAAGGCGGATCGATGCGGCAGCCAGGGCACTTGCTGACGCATTGCTCATGCAGGGCGAACCACCCCTTGCGGATCAAGTCCATGGAACAAGCGGATTCGAAAAGACCTTTCCGCTGGCCGGTCCATTCGACTCGAAAAACCGATCTCTTCGGGATTTGGATTTGCAGTCGAGACTCTTTCGATATCGACTCTCGTATTTGATCTACACCCCTGAATTTCAAGGCTTACCCAAAGAGGTAATGCAACCGGTGCAAGCTCGGTTGAAGGAAGCTCTTGCGACTCCAGAGTACAAAGACGAACTGGAGATACTTCAAGCCACCCTGCCTGGATGGCTCGTAATGAACTAGCTGCAAAATTATTCCGGCAACGGTCTGTCT
>JBJSWM010000836.1:0-876 GCA_046085865.1 Pirellulaceae bacterium | reverse complement strand
CTGCGTTGTTGGGAACCACCTGGACCTTGGCGGTTCTTCGCATCGTTTGCAGGGTGCTTTGCAACCGTTGAAATCCGATCACCGTGTCTCGCCGCCATGGCTCAAAATAGCTGGAGCCGATTTCAGGAAACGTCTTCAACTTCCCTTCCAGCCACTGTTCACCGGTCTTCATAGGACGAATTTCACTGTCGATTTGAAAGTAGTCGTCGACGGTATCGACCACTTGATTCCAAACGAAATCGGCGGGATGGTTCGGAACTTGCAGGGGGTTCGAAACCCAGCGATTTTGGGGGAGTGGGCGTGGCGCTGGCAGCTGCTGCCATCCAGGGACTTTCCAATGACATCCCCACTCTATGGACAGGAAGAAGAACATGCCGATCCATAGAAGGCCCCTCCGCAAACGAAGAAGCAGCGGTTTCGCGAGATTGGACAGATTCGAGCATTGCAGGCGGCCCCTGTTCATCGCTCTGAGCCCTTTCTCGGCCACGACTGTCGATGCGGTCTCTTCACAGCCTGCGACTCCATGGGTTCGCAGAGCCTATCGATGGGGCACCCCGGTCCGGCTGCCCCTCGCTTCGATCGGACTAGCGATCGACGAAGCCATCAACCGGGATACTTCCAAATTCAGGAACGGATCGCAAGATCGATCTCGACCGCCGCTAGGAATGCTTGGAAATCTCAAGTTGCCACCTGCCCTAGTGCAGTACTCTTGAGATAGCATTGGGTTTTGGTTAATCTTCCAGTGGTTTTCCATCGGACGGTCGAACACGACAGGGACTTGGATTCCGGGCCTCAGCCGACAGGTGGTCCGCGTCCCCGAAACAAGTCGTTGACTGGTGCCTTGCGCTTCACCTTCTCTCCCTCCACCACCGCCGG
>JBJSWM010000835.1:0-7185 GCA_046085865.1 Pirellulaceae bacterium | reverse complement strand
CCGGCATCTGGGCAACCGGCATCTGGGCAACCGGCATCTGGAAAGTTGGAGGGTGCGAGCGACCCATCGATCCAACCAGACGACTGGGAAGCTCAGTTGCTTCGCGACCTGGGGATCGAAGCTGCTGAGTCCAAGGCGGGTCGACCGGAATCGCAGCCAGCAGAGACAGAAGCGTCGCAGCGTCCTACCAGCGACGCGGAGGCGGTGGTGGATTTGATGCGTTCGGTCGCTGGTTCGCTGCGGACCGGGTCTGTGGCGCCGGACACGCTGGAGCGGCAGAGGTCGATCTTGCAGTGGCTGGATCAGTGGTTTCCGTCGGTTGATGCTCCCGCTTCCGCCGATTCCGACCCATCGGATGGATCGACTGGCGACGAATCGCCCTCAGGAGACGAGGGGCGGTTGGAGAGCGGAAGGAAAGGGAGGGAAGGTTCGCAGGAGAGCGACTCCGTGGGGCCTTCCGCAGCAGCATCCGCCGGGAAGGAAGGTCAGGGAGGATCGAAAGAGCGATCGATGGGTGCGGGTGGGAAGAGCCAGGATTTGCCGACCGATCGGGAGCAGGGGACTGAAAATCAGGGAAGTGCGTCGGGTGGAAAAAGCGCGCAGCCGCCGCAGCAGGTTGGGGGTGGACAAACGGGTGAGGGTCCACAGCCCGCTGGAGAGGGTGATTCGCCCGATGGACAGCGCGCGGGAGAGGCGGGCGATTCCAGTCCATCGGGGATGGCTCCTTCGACAAACAATCGAGCGACAGGAGCCTCCGGTGCGACCGAGGAACCGACGGAGGAGGGGCAGGAAGGGGAGAGGCAAAACTCCGATCCAGGCGAGGCAACGGATGGAGGCTCGAATGGCTCGCAACTCCCATCCTCCGATAGCACCCAATCGCAAAGTGAAGATCCTTCGGCTCAGACTTCCGACAGTCGCGGCGGCGGCGGCAGGGCGGGAAGACCGGGAGAAGGGGATGGCAAGGGGCGGTCAGGCCGATTGGCGACGGGGCTTGGTGGAGGTGGTGGGATCCAAGGGAAGTTGGGAGAACCGTCTAGGGGACCGGATGGCGTTGACCAGGCGGCCTGGAATGATCCAAGTCGGTTGCGTCGTGGTGTCTGGGGGCATTTGCCCCAGCAGGTTCATCAGCAGATGCTGGCAGCTCCCAGTACGGAGTTTCTGCCAAGTCATCGCAAGGCAATCGAAGCGTATTATCGACGACTGAGCGAGGCGAAGCGATGAGAGAAGCCAACCGCCGCCATTGGGGCCAGTCGGTGCTGGGTGTCGGTGCATGGAGCCTGCTAAAGGCGGGGGGGCTCCCGATCTCAAGCATCCAGGCTGCGACGGAGGGGGAGAGTTGGGATCGGCAGTGGCAGGCTGCGGCGCGGAATGATTTCGACGAACTCTACACACCGCAGGTGGAACGAGCGATTGACCGAGGGCTGAAGTACTTGGCAAGTCGCAGGACTCAGCAGGGAGGGTTTCAGACTCAGGGCTGGGGTCGCAACGTGGGAGTCTGCGGGATTGCTGGGATGGCGCTGATGAGTCGTGGGTACCGTCCGGGGGATGGGCTGGTAGGGGATTGGATTGCCCAGATTGGAGAGTATCTGTTGGGGCAGGCGGAGCCATCGGGTTATTTGCCCAGTCCACTGAAGACCAACCATGGGCCGATGTACGAACATGGCTTTGCGACGCTGTTTCTGGCGGAACTCTATGGAATGGCACCGCAGCTTGCGTCTCTGCGACCGTCGCTACAGGCCGCCGTCGATCTGCTGGTGCGCACACAGAACGATCAAGGGGGTTGGCGATACGAACCTAGGCCGAAGGATGCCGACCTTTCGGTGACCGTTTGCCAGATCATGGCGCTGCGTGCTGCCCGAAATGCAGGGCTTGGGGTCCCCAGAGAGACGATCGATCGAGCGACCGAATACGTGCGCCGCAGCCAGAACCCCGATGGTGGATTCATGTACCAGTGGCGGGAATCGGAAAGTCGTATGGCGTTGACCGCGGCGGCGCTGGTATCGCTTTACAACCTTGGGATCAGCGAAGGGGAGGAAATCGAAAAAGGTTTTCAGTATCTCGATCTTGCCATCACACAAAATCGACCTGGAGGCAACTATTTTTTCTATGCCTACTACTACGCTGTCCAGGCGTACTGGCATCGGGGTGGCCAGGCATGGAGTGATAACTACACGCGTCTGCGCAATATGATCCTGCCGCTGCAACGTGAAAGTGGCGCTTGGGAAGATCCCTTCAGCACGGAGTACGGTACTGCGATGGCCTTGCTGATTCTGCAGGTACCCAGGTCCGTCCTTCCGATCTTTCAGCGATGAAGGAGCTTTGGTCGATGGGTTTTCCCTGGTCCATGGAGCGTTGTGCGCTACTGCTTTGGGCATGCATGCACCTGATCGGTTCGATCGCGGCGCAAGAGATAGCAATGCCCCAGCCCAGAGAGTTTTCCGATCAGGGACGATGGATCGATTCCCAGCAGCAGACCATCGCGATGAACGATCCTGGGCATCCACTGGCATGGGGAGCGATTGCACTGCCGCGAGCCCAGGCGACGCTGGTGCTGGTCGATGGATCGACCATTCCCGGGAAGCTCATCGATTTGGATGCGAAGCGTGTGGTCTGGTTGCACGAGAGCGTCGAGTCGCTAGAGGTCGAGCGCGCTTGGGTGCGTGGGGTGGTCTTTCGGCCGACGCGCGATCCTCATCGCTGGATGGCGCAGCGTCTTGATCTCCTCGATGGCGGAGGGGCTGAGGATGGCTGGAAGGAGCCGGATCGGCCCTGGGTGGAGGGAGCGGTGTTGCAGCTGGAATGGAGGGAAACTCCGGCGGGGCGCCAGCGATGGCTTCAGGTGCTCAACCCGAAGTCGCAGGATGTGTCGATCCTTCTTGCGACTCTGGAGTCGCTGCGTCTGAGTCGGCTCTTGTCGCCGCCACAGGAAGTATCCGACCCAAACGCCAACCGATGGTGGCTTGCCTTCGATGACGGTATGAGGATTCTGGTCGAAGGATGGAAGGTCACCGATCAAGGTCGATGGATCCCCAAGGGTACGGTGCCCTGGCAGTGGGAAGCGAAGGTGGATTCGGTTCGCTGGGCGTCGCGTCTGGTTGGGGTCGAGGCGTTGGTCCCTGGAGTGCGTTGGTTGGCACGCGAAACCCCTGTGGGGCAGCAGGAGTCGCGATTTGGCGCGATCGACGGATCGAGGATTTCGGAGAGCAGTGCCGGTCTGGCACCGCTGATTTCTCTAGGGGACCGTCTGGTGGGATGGAGCATTCGGCAGCAGGCTGGCTCACAGATCGCCTATCGACACGATCGTTCTGCTGCGCTGCTACGAGGCCAGTGGGTGGTGACGGCTTCCGCCGATCCGCAGTTAGCGACCCAGTCCCAACTGTCCGGTGCGTTGGGGGTGGTTCGAGGAGGGAGGTTGGAGTGGCTGCGGGAGTGGGCACCGCAGGGTAGCGATGGAGATCCGCAGTCGATCGATCTGCCTTTGGAGGGATGCCAGGCCGTCGTCCTGCGGACGCGGCCCGAGTCGAGACTAGGAATCGGACTGGAAGCGGTGTGGAAGCATTTGAGGATCGAACCGGCCAAGGGGCCGGTCGCCGAAGCACAATCAAGCGGCTTGGGTGGCGGTGGCGACTAGAGGCGATCTGGGGATTTTGAGTCGGGCGGGTCCTGCCGATCGGAAGAGGATTCTTCCCAGGGGCGTCTTTCGGGGCCGCGAATGAGTGCGAAGTAGAAGAAGATTGAGATCAGCATCGGTAGGGCGGACAAAAAAATCCAGCTGATGTACCAGGTGGCCGCAAGACAAACCACCAAATAGATCGTCCACAGCCACCATGTCTCACGAAAAAACTGCTTGATCTTCAGGAACTCTTCCACCGCAGCGCGCCTTCTGCCGGTTGTTGATGCCGATTCGGCGTTTCATCGAGCCGAATTGGTACTAGTGTGGTCGGCAAACTGCTGGGCGACAAGGAGTCTTTGGCTATGGATCACCAAGTCGGCGCGATGATCTCGTCATTTGCGAAACTCGCCGCTCTCCGACTTTGGTGCATCCGATTGTTGTCAGGGTTCAGCGCTGGGCCCGTATTCGTCCTCCGCATCGCGGTACTCGCACTCGTTCTGGGTTCGATCCTCGGAGGCTCCTTTGGTTCTTTGAATCAGCCGGGGTGAGCATCGACACGATCCGTTTTCGATCGGTTTTGTCACGGCGATTCGCATCCTTGTCCATCGCATGGCAAACCTGCAGGACATCATGAACTGCGGCACATTCAAGAGGCGACCGGCGAGCGATTTCAAAGAGTCGATTCCTGTCCTTGAGACTTCGCTTGTCATTGCCCTTGGCAAAGTTCAGTGGAATCGTTCGCACCGGGCGCAGGCAACGATCAAGAGCTTGACGATTCGTCCCGCCAAGGTGTTTTGCGATCGGGAATGACAATGGCATGTTGGCGATCAAAAGTCGATCGACCTCGAGTCGTTCCTGATCGAAAGTTGGTTCTGCCAGCACGATCCTTTCGAGTCGTACGAGTCCCGTTGCACTGGGGATGAGTCCCGTTGCACTGGGGATGAGTACGACTGACTCGACGAACAGTCAGTTCAATCCGAATTGGCTCCCTCGTCGACCGCTCGCCGCGAAACAGGTTGATGCCTGAAGATCTCCTGCACGGAGTTTCGAATCGTCTCGCATAGCCCATCCAAGTCCAGATCGTCCTCATCGGTACCGAAGGGTTCTTCGACCTGTTCGGCGACGATCTCCAGTCCCAGCATGAAATAGCTGACCAGAATCGTCAGTGGAATCGTCCACCACTGAAACTCGTTGGCGATCCCCCAAGGAAGCGTCAGGAGGAACAGCCAGATGCACTGCCTGGCGAAGGTCCGGTAGGATCGAACGATCGGTGTCCTGGCAATCCGCTCGCAAGCCCCACAGATCTCCATGTATCGGGCAAGCTCCAGGTCGATGATGCGCATCTGGTCGCCATCGAGCTGACGGCGATCGTGGGCGTAGGCAAGCCAGCGATAAAGCTGCTGGGCGATCGAGGCGGGGGAGTGCGACCAGGGGATGGTCGGAGGATCGCCCGAGTTGACGGAATCGAAGTGGGGGGCTTGTGTCAGGAAGTCGTCGGTTTCATTGGTTTCGCGTCTAAGATGGAGTTTCAGGCGAACAGGAAACTCGGCAATCCGCTTTTCCAGATAGTCTGCATCGGCCTGCGTCAGTTTGGGGATGCAGGTCAGTTTCAGCGCGAGATTACGGGATGTATTGACTAGAGATCCCCACAAGGTCCGCGCTTCCCACCATCGAGCGTAGGCGGAATTGGTTCGAAAGACCAGCAACCAACCTAGGACAAGCGACAGTGAGGCATGGAAGGAGGAGGGTACATCCCCAAAGGTCCGATAGGGGGACTGTTCCTTGATCATCGGGAGCAGGCTGTAGACCCCCATCATCAGCGCCAGCACGAAGACATAGCCCAGCGTGCGACTGATCACCAGAGGCGCTACAGCATCCTTATACGGCATGAGTGACTCTCGATCTTCAGACCTGCCGACTGCGATGGAAATGGAAAAGATTCCAGCATCTCATTCTATCGTAGTTGAGGTCCGATCTTCGGTCGGAGCGGCGGGGGTGGCCAGCGATCCATCCACCCATCCAGATTGAGTCGCATCGCCCCCAAACAAGAGTCTGGATGCGTGGCTGGGTGTTCAGCGGTTTGAATCGGCAGCGTGTCGGCAGCGAGTTCGCAAGCCGAATCCTACTTCCATCGCCATTCAATCGATCGGTTTCACTCGATTCGCTGGGCACCTGGGCGTCCCGAAGCGACAACGAACTGGGCGCGGGAAAGGCATTCGGGTTCGGGTGTGGTCACCTTGGGGACGACGCGGTAGTCCGACCTCCACTGCTTGCTGGTCACCTCGCACAGGACATACCCTCGCTCCGCATTGTAAAACTTCACAAAGGAGTTTTCCGCCATCACCGATTCGCGGTCCTTGGCAGCTTCTTTCCCATCGCCTCCAGAGCTGATGGAGGTACCGACCCATTCGGTAGCGATCGGTAGAGCTTCCGGGCGATCGAAGTCGACATGCAGGTCATTGACCCAGTTGTTGTGGATATCCCCTGTCAGCACGGTGGGGTTTGCGATCTGACGATCTTTCAGTTGCTGAAGCAGTCGTTTGCGAGCGGTATCGTAGCCACCCCACTGATCCATGCTCCAGCCAGTCTTTTCTCCCGGGATGCGATCCACGCGAGCCATCATCACTTGTTGCGCCAGGATATTCCACTGTGCCGGATGGTCCTGAAGCGACTGCAATAGCCACTGTTCCTGTCGATCGCCGAGCAGCGTGGCATCCGGGGAAAATGTCTCTGGGCATGGGGGCTTGCTGCCGTCGCCACACGGTTGGTCGGTGCGATACTGGCGTGTATCGAGCACCTGAAAGCAGGCGAGGCGGCCGAAGGGAATGGCGCGATAGAGATCCATATCGGGACCGCGCGGAATCATTCGCCGACGCAGTGGCATATGCTCGTAGTACGCCTGGTAGGCAGCAGCGCGGCGCTTCAGAAATTGCTCGACATCCACCGAAGACTCCTCGGAGATGTTGCCTGCATAGTTGTTGTCGAATTCATGATCGTCCCAGGTCACCAGCCATGGGCAGTGGGCGTGAGCTGCCTGAAGGTTCCCGTCGGTCTTGTACTGTGCGTGGCGGTTGCGATAGTCCATCAGGCTCTTCAGTTCGCTCCCCTGATGCTGCCGCAGTCGGCCGCTCACCCCAGATCCTTCATAGATGTAATCTCCTAGATGAACGATCGCATCCAGCGGCTGCTGCACCATGTCGTGGTAGGCATGGTAGTAACCAGTCTCAAAGTGCTGGCACGAGGCGAAGGCGAAACGGAGCGATTCTGGCGTCGACTCTTTGGCGGGGGTCGTGCGCGTCCTTCCGACGGGACTGGTGGCGTCGGCGACGTGGAACCGGTACCAGTACCAGCGATCCGGTGACAGCCCTTCCAGTTCGACATGGACGCTGTGAGCCAGTTCCGGGCTGGCGATCGCGGTCCCTTGTCGGACCAGTTCCTTCAGCGATTCGTCCGCAAAGACCTCGTACCGCACCTCCAACGGGATCGGATCAAGTCCGCCTCCTTCCAAAGGGCTTGGGGCCAGACGGGTCCAGAGGACAACTCCATCGGGAGAGGGTTCCCCCGAGGCGACT
>JBJSWM010000834.1:0-9989 GCA_046085865.1 Pirellulaceae bacterium | reverse complement strand
TTACGTGGAAGGAATTCCAACCGAGGATCGGACTCAATCCAATGTGCTCGACGCTCTCGAAATGGGGGACCATCTGGTAGGACTCCTGCCGGATGCCGATCGAATGGCGGCCCGCAAGCGACTCCGCGAACTGGGCGTGCGAGTGGTGCGATTGGGAACGCTTCTGGAACGGATGGCGTACGACCAGGAAGTGCTGGTGGTCGAGGCTGGAAAGCCGATCGAGTTTCTATTCGAGAACTCCGACATGATGCCGCATAACTTGGTGATTGCAAAACCAGGTTCGATGGAAGCTTTAGGAGAGTCTGCGGAAGCGACGGCTCAGGAGCCAGGTGCTGCGGCTAGGCACTTCGTCCCCGTTTCGGATCAGGTGCTGCTTGCCAGCCGTCTGCTGCAGCCGAACCAGCAACAGCGATTGGCTTGGGTGGCTCCCAAGGAACCAGGAGTCTATCCCTACGTCTGTACCTATCCCGGGCATTGGCGTCGGATGTTTGGATCGCTCTATGTGGTACCGGATCTGGATCAGTATCTTGCCGATCCAGAGCGATTCGCAGCCGATGCAGCCTACCAGCCAAAAGATGGGCTGCTGAAGGATCGTCGTCCTCGCACCGAATGGAAGCTGGAGGATCTGGCAGGTTCGGTAGCCAGCATGCATGGTCGATCGTATGCCAGTGGCATGCAGGTGTTTCAAGTTGCCAACTGCATCGCATGCCATAAGCTGGGAGAACGAGGCGTTGCGATCGGACCTGATCTGACGAAACTAGACGACTCGATGAAGCCGGAGGATATCCTCAAGGAATTGCTGAATCCTTCCGCCAAAATCAACGAGAAGTACCAAAGCTATCAGATTCTCACGGAAGATGATCAGACCATTACGGGGCTGATCGTCGCCGAGGATCAGGACAGCATCGACTTGGTCGAAAACCCGCTGGCCAAGAGTGAAGTTCGGAAGATCGCCAAGTCGGACATCAAGATCCGAAAGGCATCTCCCGTTTCGCTGATGCCCAAGGGACTGCTGGACAAGCTGTCGCGCGATGAAGTCCTCGATCTGATCGCTCTTTTGGTGGCTCGTGGCGATCCTTCGCATCCAGCCGTTCAGGCAGAGGCTCATGATCATGGCCATGACGATCATTAAACCCCGGTAGGTCTTCAAAGGCCCCGGTTGACGCCAACCGGGGCTATCCGCAACAGGGAAGATTCGGAAGGCAGCGCTACCAGAAGGAGCATCGACGGATGGCACGCCAGGCGTTGGATGGTCTTTCGATGTTCGGTGGCATCGGTGCACGGGGGATGCACCGAAGGTGGATGCCTTGCTTCTGCCTGCTTGGTTGGGTGATCGTCATGGGAGGGCGATCGTCCGTCTTGGCCAGCGAACTGGAGCTGGAAGGAGCGGCGGAGGGGGTTCGTGTGGTCGAGGCGAGGAGAGTTTGGGACGAAGCGCCTCACAACGCCTTCACCGATCTGGCTTGCCACGATGGAACCTGGGCTATGGTCTTCCGCGAAGGAGCCCAGCATGTTTCCCCCGATGGGGCCTTGCGCGTTCTGACCAGCCAGGACGGAAGGCAATGGAAGTCGGCCGCTCGAATCACGATGCCCAAAGCCGATCTTCGTGATGCGAAGATCTCTCGAACTCCCGACGGTCGATGGATGCTGACGGGAGCCGCCGCCTGGCATCCTCCATCCCCAAACACCCATCAGAGTTTCGTCTGGTTTTCTGAAGATCTTCAGCAGTGGTCTCAGGCTTATCCCGTGGGGGATCCTGATGTGTGGCTGTGGCGGATCACTTGGCATCAAGGCATCGCCTACGGAATTGGCTATGGCTGTGGTTCTGATCGCTTTGTTCGTCTCTATCGAAGCGAGGATGGAATCCATTTCACGACGCTGGTCGACCGTCTGCTAGAAGGCAGCTATCCCAATGAATCATCGATCCAGTTCGATGGCGATAGGGCTTTCTGCCTGCTGCGCCGCGATGAGCCGCCGTTTGGTGCGATGGTGGGACAGTCTTTGCCTCCCTACACCCAATGGCAATGGAAGGACACCGGAGTTCGAATCGGAGGTCCTCACTGGTCGCAGGGCCCCGACGGGCGATGGTTCGCCTCCGTTCGGCTCTTGGACCGAAAGGCCCGCACTTCGTTATGTCTGGTCGATCCCAATGCAGGTCGGTTGCGAGAGGTTTGTCCGCTGCCATCTGGCGGTGATACCAGTTATGCGGGGATGGTTTGGAAGGGCGATAGGCTGTGGGTCAGCTACTATGCGTCGCATGAAGGGAAAGCTGCAATTTATCTGGCGGAGCTGGCCATCGATCCGGAAGTGATCGAGGTTGGTAGTCGACGCGAGCTGCTGATCGATCGACATCTGGAAGATCGAATTCAGGGGTGCCAGTTAACGATGCATCCGCCGTCCCGCATCGAAGATCTGCCGGGCCTGGATGGCACGATGGAGTATGGCACCGTGGTGCGTGAGGGAGCGGCCTGGCATCTTTATTCACGAGACGGCCGAGGGGCAAAATTCGACGGGGATGTGACCGAGGTAACCCGCTATTGGCGCAGCGAGGATGGGTTGCACTGGGCCGCGCCCAAGTTGGGATTGGTCGAACTGGATGGCAGCAAAGAGAACAATGTGATCTTGCAGGAAGCGCCGTTCTGCCACAACTTTGCCCCTTTCCTCGATCAGCGTCCCGATATCCCGGCCGACCAAAGATGGAAGGCGCTGGGCGGCACGGTCAAAACGGGGCTTTATGCATTCGCTTCGGCCGATGGCGTTCACTGGAGAAAATGGAAAGATTTCCCAGTGATTCAATACAGCAAAGAGTACGCTTTCGACTCGCAGAATGTTGCGTTCTGGTCGGAAAGCGAGGAACAGTACGTCTGCTATTTCCGTCATTTCCTCGACAAGAAACTACGATCGATTTGCAGAACGACCTCGAAGGATTTCGAGCAGTGGAGTGAGCCGGTTCCGATGAGTCCGAACCTGCCAGGGGAGCATCTTTACACCAGCTTGGCTCATCCCTATTTCCGTGCTCCTCATATCTACTTGGCGACACCAACCCGCTTTTTTGGCGATCGCGGTGATTCCACCGATATCCTGCTGATGACCGCTCGTGGATCTCAACCCTTCGACCGGACGTTTCGCGATGCCTTTCTGAGGCCCGGCCTCGATCCAGCTCGCTGGGGAAACCGATCCAATTACGCAGCATGGCATGTGGTACCGGTGGATGAGCAATCGATGGCACTGTATCTGACCCCTTTTCGACGCGCCTTATGGCGACTCGATGGGATGACGTCGCTGCATGCGGGAGCTGATGAGGGGATGTATCGGACGCGGCTGTTCCGGTATCAAGGGAGCCGACTGGAGCTGAACGCCGAGACCAGTGCTGGTGGCGAAATTCTGGTGGAGCTTCAGGATGACCAGGGAGTCCCGCTGGCTGGCTGTTCGTTTGCCGATTGCCAACCGCTTGTCGGCTCAAAGATCGCTTGGCAAGTCGATTGGAAGGGAGGCAATCGCCTTGGAGATTGGGCCGGGAAGCCAGTCCGATTGGAGGTGCGTCTTCGCGAAGCCGATCTGTATTCCTGGAAGTTCAGTCCAGCGGAGGAATGAGCGATGGGGTACGCGATGGAGCGGTTTGTGAGGCCGGCGAAATTTCAGCTTGCATTGGGCTTGCTGGCATGGTTGAACCTAATGGGGGTAACGCGTTGCGGGGCGGGTCAGCCACCTGAGTTCCTTCGCGATGTCCGCCCAATCCTGAAGGAACGCTGCTTTGCCTGCCATGGGGCCTTGCAGCAGCAGGCAGGTCTCCGCGTCGACTCGCTGGCCTCCCTGCACCAAGGTGGCGATTCGGGATCGGCCATCGATCGGCAGTCGCCTGAGTCGAGCCGCATCCTGGAACGAATCGCGGCCGAAGATTCATCGCTGCGAATGCCCCCAGAAGGACAACCGCTCACCCCCCAACAACTGCAGACGATCCGTGATTGGTTGGCGGGAGGAACGCCGATCGCGGGAGAGGATCGTCCAGAACCGTCGCCGCAGGAGCATTGGGCCTTTCAGAAGCCACTTCGGCAGCCACCTCCGAAGGTAGCCACCGATGTCGATCAGCCGCTGGATGCTTGGATTGCCGAGAGAGCGGCTAGGGAGGGGGTGGATCTGAGCGGACCGATCGCCAAGGAGCGGTGGATCCGACGTGTGTTCATCGACCTGACGGGATTGCCTCCATCGTGGGAGGAGGTGGAGGCGTTTGTATCGGATGCTTCGCCCGACGCTTCGGAACGTCTGGTCGATCGACTATTGGCCTCACCTGCCTACGGGCAGCGCTGGGGAAGGCATTGGATGGATGTATGGCGCTACAGCGATTGGTTTGGCCGCCGTCACGTACCCGATGTCTGGAACAGCGCACCGCAGATTTGGCGGTGGCGAGATTGGATCGTTGATTCGTTGAACCAGGATCGCGGGTACGACCAGATGGTTCAGGCGATGCTGGCAGCCGATGAACTGTTTCCGGGCGACCGACAGCAAGCGGTCGCCACAGGCTACTTGATTCGTAACTGGTACGCACTGAATCCAAACGACTGGATGAGGAGCAATGTCGAGCATGCGAGCAAAGCTTTTCTGGGACTGACGGTACATTGCGCTCATTGTCATGACCACAAATACGATCCTATCAGCCAGGAAGACTACTTTCGAATGCGGGCCTTCTTTGAACCGCTGGGAGTCCGGCAGGATCCTGTTCCAGGGCAGGAGGATCCCGGGCCCTTTCAAGAGTATGCCTACAGTGAGCTTCGCAAGGTGCAGCGACTGGGGAGCGTGCAGGTTTTTGATAGGACACTCGATGCCAAGACATTTCTCTACCTCGGCGGCGATGAACGGCAACGAGATGAAGAACGACCGCCGATCGAGCCGGGTGTTCCACGTTTTCTGCAAGGGTTAGGGGCACCAGCCATCGGCCCGTTACCCTTGCCGCTGGCGGCCCGGCAACCGGAACTGCATCCCGATTGGGTTGCGTTCCGCGATGAACAGTTGTTGAAACAACAATTGGCCGCACAGACAGAATTGGCTCATGCCGTTTCTCTCCCTCAGGATGACGCGGCAATCGCAGCTTGGCAGCAGGCGCAGATGGAACTCGATTCGGCTCGAAAGCAATTGGGTGCCGACCTCAAGTGGCGCCCCATCGCAGGGGCTCAGTCTCTGCTCCTAGATGCCACCAAGGGACGAAGGACATTGCAGCAGAGTCTGCTGGATGCGGCGCCAATTGGCTAAGATGGCTTTCTGGAATTCGCTCTTCGTCTCTACTCTTCCAAGCACTTCAACGTGCAATTGGCTCGCGACCGCACGCAAGGTGCCACCGCAACCTTCGTCGGTTTTGAGGATGGCAAGATCCTCGCCTATCATCCCGGAGGTTTCGTCGAACATACCGTCGCAAACTTTGCCTTTGCTCCCGGAATCGGTTTTCGAGTGCGGATCGACTTTCGTCCCCAAATGGATCAGGCGAGGCTCAGTGTGTGGTCGCTGGAGGATGATGCTGTCTTGGTGCAGGGGCATCCAATCGCTTGGAACGGTTTCGATCCGGCTGGTCATCCCAATCAAGGGCTGTTTGTCGATGCCAGACCAGGCGCTCGTGTTGCGATCGACCGATGGGTTTTGGATTTGGGATCGCTGGCCACGGCGGCATCCAGCGGCAGCGGATCGCGATGCCGCTGGAGCGACGATTTCGAGGTCGAAAAATGGAAGGCTGGAGAGGATCTAGTCGGACGTGATGGATGGGAGAACACTGGATTCAGCCAGCCTGCTGGGGTCTCTAAGATCGTGACGGAAGTGGAAGGAGAGGCGCTGCTGGCTTTACAGGAACGGGTGGAGGAACTGAAACGTCGGGCTTTGTTGCCGCGGTGGCAGAAGGAGTTGCTTGAGGCGAAGGTGGATGAGGCGATAACCCAACGAGAGTCCTGGGGCTGGATTGTCAAAGCAGAGCGACTTCGAGACGACCCCACTGGTGCTGCTGTCGATCGAGAAGATGCCTTACAGAAGGCGATTGAGGCGTACCGAAGATCCGAATTTGCTACAGCCACAAGCCAGCTTCTGGCTGCCCAAGTCGATTGGGCCAAGGCCGAGGCGCTTGGCGGTGACGATGCCAATCGAGCCAAGGGGATCGAGGCGGCATCGAAGCGATACCAGGAAGCGATCGCTAGGCAGGGACGCGCCGCACAGATTCAGGCGCTACCAGCATGGCAGCGATCCTACCCCGCCACCAGTAGCGGTCGACGTAGGTCACTGGCTTTATGGATCACCGATCGCAATCATCCGCTCACCGCTCGCGTCGCGATCAACCATCAGTGGATGCGCCATTTCGGGAGCCCACTGGTTGGCTCAGTCACCGACTTCGGCCGGCAAGGAAAGGCCCCGACGCACCCCGAGCTGCTCGATGGTTTGGCGGTCGATTGGATGGATGCGGGGTGGAGCATGAAGCAATTGCACCGCTGGATTGTTACCTCACAGGCCTATCGTCGTCAAACGCAAGCCTCATCGCTTGAGGCACAGCAGAGGGATCCAGAAAACCGATGGCTGGGGAGGATGAATCCCGTGCGCATGGAAGCCGAGGTGGTGCGTGACGGAATCCTGGTGTTGGCTGGGCAGCTGGATGAGTCGATAGGAGGGCAGGAGTTGGAAAATGATCAATCGCTTACCACCTACCGTCGATCGCTGTACTACAGTTGCCATCCTGAGACCGACGGAAAAAGCGAATTGGGAAGCTTGTTCGATGCCCCAGAAGCGATCGAGTGTTATCGACGCACCGAAACGGTGATGCCACAGCAGGCATTGGCTTTGACCAACAGCGACTGGGTGCATCGGATGAGCCAGCAGATGGCCTTGAAGATCGCCCGTCAGCTAGCCGATGAAGAGGGGGACGATCGGAAATGGGTGACGGCCCTTTTTCGGCAACTTCTCAGTCGAAACCCAACCGAACAGGAATTGGTACGCTGCGAATTCTATCTGAAAAGCGAATCGGTTGGACCGGAGACGAGTGCGACCGACTCTTTGATGGCCAGGGCCAGTGTGGTGCGAGCCATTTGGAATCATCATCATTGGATCACCAGACCATGAACCATCGAGCCGAGTGGGATCACATGGGTGGCTGCGGCCGGCAGATGGCATGTCGATCGCGTCGCGCTCTTTTCGGCGATTGGGCATGGGGGGCTGCCGGTCTGGCTGCGGGATGTCTTGCCCAGAGAGAGAATGTGTTGGGATTCGGCCCGCTTGACGCGGTGGGCGACCAATCGGTTGGCTCACCTGCCAAAGCAGATTCGGTTCTCTGGATCTTTCTCTCGGGAGGCTACAGCCATCTGGAGACTTTCGATCCCAAGCCAGCGTTGAATCGGCACGCAGGAAAGACCTTCGATCAAACCCCTTTCCAGAATCCAGTCGACTCGCCGCTGCATCGCAAACGTTTTCGTTCCGTACCAGCTGATGAAATCAACGTTCGGGATGTCTACCCGACCATTTATCCGATGCAGGTAGGGTGGAGGAAGTGGGGGCAGAGCGGGATCGAAGTGACCGATTGGCTTCCGAATCTTGCCAGACAGGTCGATGAACTTTGCATCGTCCGCAACATGTGGACCACCGACAACGACCATGCCGCCGAGAACCAGATCCACACCGGGCGGCATCGGCTGGATGAGCCGCAGCCTTCGATTGGATCTTGGATCCACTATGGCTTGGGTTCGATCCATGAAGATCTGCCTGCCTTCGTCGTGCTGGGCGGTCCCACGCGGTCCGATACGCGCGCCTCGATCGATTCCTATTACCTTGGACCAGAGCACGCAGGAGTTCCCCTGTCGACCGATCCAGTCAATCCCCTGCCCTTCGGCAGTCGGCATCCCTCTCAGACAATTCAATCGCAGGCAAGCGAGTATCAGTTGATTGGAGACCTCAATCGCCTAGCCGCCGTGGAGTATCCGGAGGATGAAAGGCTGCGGGCCAGGATACGTGCGTACGAACTGGCATATCGGATGCAGCGAGCGGTGCCGGAGGCGGTCGACTTCCGGACGGAGAGTTCAGCGACCCGGGCCATGTACGGTCTGGATGCGGAAGCGACGCGGCCAGCGGGCGAAAGATTGCTGGCAGCGCGCCGACTGATCGAAAGAGGAGTCCGTTTCGTGCAGGTGTTTCCGTCGGCCTATGGCGTTTGGGATTCCCACCAAAAGCTTAAGGAAAATCACGAACGACTTTGCGGGACGATCGATCAACCAGTCGCTGGCTTGCTTCAGGATATGAAACAGCGAGGCTTGCTGGAACGAACCGTCGTGGTCTTCTGCACCGAATTTGGGCGCACGCCAGGCTTGGAACTGCGCAATGGTGGGAAGGATGGACGCGATCACCACCCGAATGGCTTTTCCATCTGGCTTGCGGGAGCCGGTATTCGGAAAGGCTTCGTCCACGGGGAAACCGATGAATTAGGCTACCATGCGCTGGGAGAGGGCCACTATGTCACCGATCTCCATGCAACGCTGCTCCATCTACTGGGGGTCGACTTTCGCAGCTTGGAACTACCCAGCCGCAAACGGCTGGAGATCGATCACGGCCGCGTGATGAAGGACATTCTGAGCTGACTGAAAGCATCCTATTTCGGTTTGTCTTCAGCTCCTTGTCTATTGGTCGATGCATCCGGCAACAATCGGAAACGGGACAGACCGCTTCACCCGAAAGCTTAGCCAGGAAGGTACCCCTGGAATCGAATCAACGGGTCGGGTCCCTCCTGGTCGGTGGGGGGGGCTGCTGCCAAAGTCAGCCTCTTTACGCTCGGAGATGCAGGATTCATGGCACAACACCTTCGACTGAGCAGAGTCATTTTTGGAGATAGCATGAGTATGCCCAACTGGCCTTTATAATGGCGGATCGAGTTGGTGGTAAGCATCGCGGGCGAGCTAGGTTCTTGGGTCCAAGTTGTGGATGCTGTGTCGAGCGGGGGAAAGCATGGAATGCGATTGCCGATGGAGTTGGGCTTGGTTGTCGCTTGCGGTCGTTTCGACCGTCGCTCTGCTTCCAGCATTTTGCCATCCTCCCAAGGACAAAGAACCGAAAGCAGCCAACGCCAAACCGGATGCATCCGGAGCCGCTGCACCCGCCTCGCATCGATCCAGCGATTCATCCAAACCAGAGAAAACAGGCAAAGAGAACGCCCAAGGGCGGGTGGAAGCCAGCGAGGCTGATCGCCAAGTGGCCTACTTCGAGTTCGAGTATCTTTCGGAACTTGCCAAGCGATTTCCCACCCGTCATCAGGCGGAGGTGGTTCGGCAGTTGATCGATGAACATCGGTTCGCGACCGGCGCGCCGGAGGCCCCATCGATCGCTAAGTTGCAGCAGCGACGAGCAGCGCTGCATGAGGCACTTGGGAAGCAGATTCCAGTAGTTTCTGCCGTATGGAATGGAAAGCAGATCCAGTGGGATCCATCCCCGCCTGAGTTGTCTATGGCTGAGGGATTGTCCCGTCCTGTCACGCTGGTGATTCGCAATGCGACCGAGACCCCTTTGGTCGTGCAGTGGATCACGGGAGAAGCGACTCCCGCGTCGACGATCCTTCCGGGGCTCATGCAGCCGATTCTCCTGTCGATTCTCTCGGCGACTTCTCCAGCGAGAATCGATCTGCGACTGGGGGAGAAAAATCACTCGCTGGATATCCCGGTGAAGGCCATGCCACCAGCCAAGCTGGTCGGCAAGTTGCTCGATGGCGACCTTCAGACGTTGACGGCCGGGCGTGTTTGGGTGGAAGGAAGTGATGGGGTACTGCGCCGCGCTGGGCCCTTGGCTGGGCATGCAAGCTTTCAGGAAAAGCCGATTTTGGAACTGACGGTGGGACGCATGGCGGCCGTTCCGTTTTTCTATGCCAGTGGTGAGTTTGAAGTCCTGGTGCCGGCCGGGAGGGTGCAGGTGAGTTTGGAGCGGGGCTTTGAGCATGCGATTGGTCGAGTGGAACTGGAGATTCAGCCAGGGGAGAACCGTCCTGTTCA
>JBJSWM010000833.1:0-1415 GCA_046085865.1 Pirellulaceae bacterium | reverse complement strand
CCCCCTCTGGTTGACCGAGGGTGACTCTACTTCCTCAATACCTCTCTCCACGGCCACCTGGTCGGCGTGGTCCTGCTGAGGAATTAGAAGCTTATCCCGTTCGCTGCCGACAGGAAGAACGGTGGCATCTGTTGAGCCTGCGACCGCAGTTCCCTGGGGCGTATGATCGGAGTGTTCGGAGTGATCATGTGCCCCATGAGCCGCTGTAGCGGCATGCTCGGCACTCTCTTCCAGCTTCAATCCCAAGAAAGCGCCACCCACATAGCATGCAGCAGCAACTGCCAAAGGTCCGGCAATCTGAAGATGAAAATCATTTCTCTTCATCAGAGCCCAGAGCCAGTAGAGCGAGAAGCCCACCAGCAACACCACACCCGGTGCTTGCAAGTAGGGCAAAGCCGTCGGAATGGCATGATGCTCTGGATGGGTCACCTGAGCCTGATACAGCATTCCGGGAAGCAGCCCCAAGTCCCACTTGTGGCTATACTCCACCGTCTTCACTCCAAGAAACATCGCAGCACACCCAAGCGTCGCTCCAAGCAAGGCGACCAGCAGCCGATGTTGGCTCAGTTGTGCCGCCCGCACAGCCCAGGCCATCGTCAATGAACTGAACAAGAGAACCCCAGTATTGATCGCACCGAGTTTCTCGTTGAGGAACTCACTGCAGTAGGAAAAAACCTCCGGATTCAAGCTGCGCAACAGAGCATACGCACAGAACATGCCGCTGAAAAACAGCACTTCGGTCACAAGGAACAGCCACATTCCAAGTTTGCCAGAGTCAAACTGTTGCTCGGCATCGTCGAAATGGTGAGCGAGCCACGCGGGATGATCATGATCATGGCCGTGATCATCATGGCCGGTGCCGTGGGACTCGTGAGTGGTAGCGGTCATAGTTCAATTCACCTGAAACCCGGTGGTGCCCTGCAAACAATCATCCATTCAACGCTGAGAGCGTACGTAGCCTTCTGCTGACTCCGAATACTCAATTCCGCGGAAATCATACGGATCGTCCACCTGAGGTGGACGCTGGAAGTTATAGAACGGCGGAGGCGATGTGCACGCCCACTCCAAAGTCGCTCCTCCCCAAGGATTCGCAGAGGCTTTCTTCCCCTTGAAAATCGAATGGATCAAAACGATACCAGCGATCAGCAATCCAACCCCCAAGGTAAACGAACCGATGGTCGAGTACTGATGAAGCTCCTGGAACTCGGGAAGGTACTTCGCGTAGCGTCGTGGCATCCCCCGCGATCCGAGAACGAATTGCGGAAGGAATGTCATGTTGAAACCAACGAAGACGATCACGGCACTGATCATCCCCCAGAACTCATTGAACATCTTGCCGGTCATTTTCGGCCACCAGTGAAAAACTCCTCCCAGGAATGCAACCAGGGTTCCACCCATCATCACGTAGTGGAAGT
>JBJSWM010000832.1:0-995 GCA_046085865.1 Pirellulaceae bacterium | reverse complement strand
ACCCGCTCCACCACGCGTGTGATGGGCAACCGCCCTCCCAGTGAACTGACGGACGTAAGAAACATCCCATCGCAGTCGTATCGATAGAAACAGTCGATCAGCCGCTCGGCAATCGCATCCTCCGACTCCTGCCGAAGAAGTACTTGATCGGCAAGCTGCAGGGTGACCGAATCCTTTCCCTGGCGTCGGCACTCGGCATGAAATATCTGCCGATACGTCGGCCAAGTCAGGTCGGTCGTCAGCACCATCCGACATCGCTTCCAAAGCTGCCGAGCCGCAAACTGCATTAGCACAGCCGATCGCGAGGAGACCAGCACCGGCAAATCATCCTCCAGCCCCGCCTGATGCCGTAGTGATCGCTTGAACCTCTCAATCCCCTCCCAAGGCTCAAGCCCCAGATAGTCATCATCGAGCACCGCTCGAGAACGCGAATAGCCTTCTCGCAGCAGCCTTTCGACTGGGACCGAGCCGCCCATCGATCCAACCAGGCGGACGAAATCCCGGTGGGCTGCCTGAGCTCCTGGAGTCATCTGGCCCATGCGCGCGGTATCGAGGTACAAGTTCATGGACGAATCTCGCTCAAAATCATATTGATGAAGCCATTGCAAAAAAACAGATTGGAGCTCGTTCGAGACCTCCACCAGCAACCCGCGAGGCCATGCGGATTACTCACTGTGTCGGCTCGCACTCTCACAGAAACGTGCTACCAAGCGGCCTTCGCGTAAGCAGAATTTCTGACTGCGATGCATGGTGACAGATAGAACCACGATCGGTTTGTCGCATGGTCCGATCGACGTGCGATCCAATGCTATGCAACGGTTCGCGCGAGGCAATTGGATCAAATGAGGGAGATCGAAAAAAGTTCCAGCCTCGCCCATCGCTCCATGGCGAGCGATACTTCGCGTGGGTCGAAGCTGAGTGTGAAGCGCAGTGTTCGACATCGATCATCTAGATGCTGCTCACCGACCGCCGCATCGCCGTAGATGCCGAAGTCC
>JBJSWM010000831.1:0-1919 GCA_046085865.1 Pirellulaceae bacterium | reverse complement strand
TCCGCACCGGCGATCCGCTCCAGCGAATTCACGTCAGATTAGGGGTCCCGATGCAACCACGTCGGGATGCGATGGCTCAGCGGGTAAATGGGGCCGAACTGCGACATTACCCTCATTGACCAACGCTTCGATCTGCGGTGCCAGATTCTGAAGCAGCCCGCCCAGCATCCCCAATGTCATCAGGTAACTGGAATCATCCAAAGCCCCGGAAACATCCAGTCTGCCCACCAATCGGCCTTGGGCAATAATCGGGAAGCGGGTCACCCAACGTTGGTCGGCAGGCAACTCACTGGCTCTCTCCCAGTTGGCATGAAACCCTTCGTGGAGCCATGGGACGTTGACGTCCATGCAGACCTTGAGTAACTGCCGCTGAAGAGCCAACTCCACCAGCGACTTCCAGATACGTTCCCAGTTCCGATGTCCCTGCAAGATCACCGTCGCCTGATGCGGAGAATTGGGCGAAATCCATCCCTGTGGAAGAAATCGCTCCAGAAGATGCTTGAGCTTGTTGACCAGGAGCCGAAGCTCCACATAACCAAACCAGCGAGCAAAAATGAGACAGGAAAGAATCGCCGCCATGGCGACAACGGGGATGAAATCGTTCCCCAGCGCCACTCCCAGGCAGGCGGCCATCGCCACAAGACCACCCATCAGCGTGACCAGTAGGATCATGGCACGGTTGCTGAACCCTACCCGCATCAGATTGTGATGAATATGCCCACGGTCTCCCGTGAAGATGCTGCGACCTGTCAGCTTTCTGCGGATGATCGCCATCGCCGAATCGAATAGAGGAAGAGAAAGGACGGCAACTGGCACAAGCACGCTAAAAGCCGTCGCCTCCTTCAGCGATGAACGCAGACCAATGGCTCCCAGAAGCAGGCCCACCAGCATGCTTCCGGAGTCGCCCAGAAAGATTTTGGCAGGTGGAAAGTTGTGGACCAGAAATCCCAGCAGTGCACCGGCCAGGGAAGAACAGATCAACGCATCGGCCAATTTCCCAGTCATCAGCGCCATCGAACCAAGGGCCGCCGCGGCGATCCAGCCCACCGTTGAGGCTAAACCATCTGCCCCATCAATCAGATTGATCGCGTTGATCGTCAACAGGATCCAAAGAATCGAAAGCGGTACGCTCAGCAACCCAAGGTCGATGTCCCAACCCAGCACATTGACAACCGACATTTGAAAGCCTGCGGCGACCAACAGCCCACAGATGCAGATCTGCCCAAGCAACTTTCGGGGACCGCTGAGTGCGCGGAAGTCATCCTGCATTCCTAGAAGGACGATCAGCAGCGAACAGACCGCTAGCGCCCACATCGCTTTGGGCTGCTGCCGCACTTGCTCCATCAGGTCGCCGGAAGCACCCAGCCCCCAAAGGACGGCAATCAGCGTCGCGACGAAAACAACGACTCCCCCTGCGACCGGAACCGGACCGCAATGCAGCTTGCGATTGGGATCAGGATGGTCCACCAACCCAATTTGGATCGCCAGCCGCAGAACCAGCGGGGTCGATAGCAACGCAATCGCAAAAGCGACGGGCATCGCAAGAACCTGGATTGGAAGCTCCCAAGCCAACGTGCCGCCTCCTTATCATCCTCCCATCAGGGAGTCACTCAGGGCCCTACGCACCATGCGTTATTTAAGACCATCAACTTGAGAACCGCTATCGGGTCGAGGTCAGCAGTCAAGCCCCGATCCGTCTTCAATGCGAAGGAAGTCCCCGGCGGAATAGCTCGTCGACGGCTTGATAAGACTTTCATTCAGAGAAAGATCAGCGTAACGGTTTTCAACACACACCGCACCCGGTTTCCTTGGAATTCACCAAACTTTCACTCCCTCTCACAAAACAGCAACCTGCCGAGACGGCAGGTTGCCAAACCACGATCCGTTTTCCTCTGATGCTGTTGTCAGTTACCGTCGGA
>JBJSWM010000830.1:0-5219 GCA_046085865.1 Pirellulaceae bacterium | reverse complement strand
CTGGGGAGGTGCTTCGTAGTTTGTCGACGCCGCATCAGGCATCGGCGGTCGAGTTTCTTTCGGTGCTTCCCGATACTACGTCGGTAATCACAGGCGGCTCCGATGGAAGAATCTGCAGCGTACCGCTCGATGGATCAGTCGGGCGTATCCTTGCTGGTCCTAGCCTTGCTCAAATCCGGTCCCTTTCGGTCATACGGCACCCAAGGGACCAAAGAAGATCGCTGATCCTTTTTGCCGATTCCGATTCCCGTCTAATCCTGATCGATCTGCAGGGAAGGGAACTGGCTAGTCAGTCGTTTCCCGATCGGTTCAACGATCTGGAGGAAGTTGCATCAGGCTTTTTTGCGTGTGGGGATAACATGGGTGCGGTCCACCTGGTGCGTTTGATCTGCCAGGAGGGAGCGACGGACTCGTTCCGGTTGCAGGTGGAACAGTCCTGGCAGCAGCATCAGACGCCACTGTACGCACTGGGAGTTGTCAGTTCATCGAACATCAGCGACCAAACCAAAGGAGGTTTGCAGTTCCCCACGGTGTTTACCGGAGATCGAGGTGGCGAGATGCGGGTCATGGGGGCGAGAAACTCCAATCATCGCCGTTTCCTCACCGGCGTACTGAGTGACGCGGTCAGTCAGGAAAACTCTAGCTGGTTGAGGGACACCGATCAAAAGGTGATCCAGAGCATTCCAGAAGGTGTTGCGGTGATGGACTGGCAGCGCGGTTCGACGCACAAGGATTCGCTGCAAGGTGCCCCCCATTCCATATCGTGCATTCATGGAAGGAGCTACCCTGATCGCTGGATTGGAACCGATTCTGATGGTTCTTTATCCCTTCATGAAGGAGGTAAGGTCGCGGGAGCATCAGTGAAATTGTTTTCAGGTGGAGGCTGTGAGCAAGCAGTCTTCGTGGATCGAATTGGAAGCCTGATCGCCAGAGGAGGTGCCGACAGATCGTTTTACCTGCTGGACGCCACCACCTTGGCCCCCAAAATGCATCAGCAGGAAGTGATCTCCATGGCTATTTCTCCTGACGAGAGGTGGATCGCTATAGGGAAAAGGCTGGTCAATCAGGTCCACATTCTTGATGCAGCCACTCTGGAAACCATGGCCATCTTGCCGCTAGGTCGCATCGCTCCGGATTTCCTTCGCTTCACTCCCGATGGTCGACGCCTGCTGGTTTTTGGGCACTTGCATTACCTGAGTGTATGGAACACGGAGGGCTGGCAGCATGATCAGACCATATCTCTAAGGAGTCCGCTGGTTTTATCTCACTCGGTATCCTCCGACTCCGAATCGATTGCGATTGGCGATTCGACAGGGAGGATTTCGGTGTGGGATTTGGTCGCCGGCCGTGAGGTGTTGGAACTAAGGGCTGCTGGCGCTGCGGTTCATTGGCTAGAATTCACGGCAAGTGACGAGGCATTGGTGGCCACTACGGTCGATGGGTACCTGGAAGTCTTTCATGGAACTCCGGTTAAGGTATTCCTGGAGGAAGTGGAGGCGTCGCTGAAACGTACGCCTCGGATCCAGCATCCCATTGAGTTGCGTTGATGAACGCGAATCGATAGCGTCAGTTGGATTGGGGCAACAAGAGCTTGCCCGGTGACCTTCTTCGGTTGGCCGAGTCCATGCGTGGGGACTCGGTCGCGACCGCCAGGGCTCACAGAATGCTCCTGACTGCACTCTGAGTGCTAGCGTTGGGAGTTTGTGCCGATCGGGCAAGGGATCTCTTCCCTGCTCAAAATTCCGACAGCCTTCATCGGAACAACCGATACAGAAGTTAGGTTCGCGCGAGGCGAGAGCGATCGCCTAGCGTTTGTCGGATCGGAAGAGAAAACGTGGATGGAAGCCTAGGACGCAAGTCTGGGAAAGAGTGACGCCATGCCAGCGAAACATCGAATTGGGGTATGCAAACTAGGTTTGGCTACCTTCCTGCGAACAGCTCGGAGAGTCTCATTTGCGACATTCTTTCTGTGCCTACTGCAGGCTTCCAACCAGGCGGCTCCCCCGAACGCCATCGTGCCCGGTACCGGAGTCCAGTTGACTCAAGTGGGCGATGACTTTGAGGATGAAGGCTGGGAGTACCAGCCGCTGAATCCAAAAAGCAGCGAGGATATCGACGAACAACAGAGGCTACCGGCTGGCAAGTCGATCAACGGCCGTTGGTACGAAGGGGTCAAGCGTGGGCATCCGGACGTTGTCAAACGCGTCCCGACGCCCGAAGGGGGGCTGGAGGGCAGCACTGGGGCGATGATGATGAAATCGTTGCAGACAGGGATTCCCAATCGTCCCAGTGGAACGATGCACCAGGACGATTTCATCGCGAACGTTCAATATCGGCTGGGTGGTCCCGTCAGTGTGGCTCAGACACCCAGCGTAACAACTCGTGTCTTCCTTCCTCCGATTGCTGAGTGGGAAAAGCGTTCTGGGCCTCAGTTCGCCTTTCGTGCAGCCGTCGAAACCACCATCCAGGAAACCAAGACGAATTTCCTCTTCCCTGTGACTCGGGATAAGGAAGAAATTTATTGGCCTGGCATGTTCATTTGCCTGGAGAGCAAACACCAGACAAAGAAGGAACATGATTACGCCTACATTCGCATTCGAAGCGATCGAAGGGGGATCGATTTCAAGGGTCCTGCGATCGAAACGACTGGATGGTGGACGCTGGGTATGAGCTTCACTCCGGATGGCATGGTTCATTATTACGCCAAACCTGGGATTGAGGAGCTGACGCAAGACGACTACATCACCAGTCAGTACCCCTACGGATATCGTTGCGAGCGATTTCGGACCTTCTTCTACAACGTCGTCAACAGCGACGACGGGAAGACATGGAGCACTTCTTGGATCGTTGATGATCCGAAGATGTATGTGATCCAGGGCCAAAGAGCGGCTCAGCGACCAGCAGCCACCGGAACTCGCCGGTAGCTATCTGCCTGCAACCGATGTACGAAAAAAGGGCTGACTCGTCGAGGAGTCAGCCCTTTTGTTTTGGACTTCCTAGGTTTCGACTGGAGGTGGGGACCGAATTTATTCGACCACCTTGGCATCAATCCAGCTCATCAAACCACGCAACCGTTTGCCAACCTGCTCGATTGCATGCTGACGCTGAAGTCGTCGGGACGCCTTGAATCCCGGGGCTCCAGCTTTGTTCTCCAGGATCCATTCCCGGGCAAACTGACCGGTTTGGATTTCCTTCAAAATCTTCTTCATCTCCTTGCGGGTTTCCTCGGTGACAATGCGGGGTCCCCGAGTGTAATCGCCGAATTCGGCGGTATTGGAGATGCTGTAACGCATGTAATTCAAGCCGCCTTGGTACAGCAGGTCAACGATCAGCTTAAGTTCGTGCATGCATTCGAAGTAGGCCATTTCGGGCTGATAGCCGGCTTCCACTAGCGTATCAAAGCCAGCCTTGACCAGCTCGGCAACACCACCGCACAAAACCACTTGCTCGCCAAAAAGATCCGTTTCCGTTTCTTCGGCAATCGTGGTTTCAATGACACCGCCTCGCGTGCCTCCAATTCCCTTGGCGTAGGCGAGTCCTATTTCCTTGGTGGTTGGGCTGGCGCCCGCACCCATTGCAATCAGGCAAGGCACCCCACCACCCTTTACAAATTCACTGCGAACCAAGTGGCCAGGTCCCTTGGGAGCGACCAAAAGGGTATCGACTCCCTTAGGCGGTTCGATCTGCCCGAAATGGAGATTGAAACCATGGGAGCACATCAGGACGTTACCCGTCTGAAGGTTCGGCCTAATTTCGCTCCGATACAGATCTCCTTGAACTTCATCTGGAAGCAAAAGGTTGATCACATCGGCTTTCTTCGTCGCTTCCTCAATGCTCATCGGCTGGAAACCGTGGCTGACCGCCAAGTCGTAGTTGCGACTTCCCGGACGCTGGCCGATGATCACTTGGCAACCACTGTCACGAAGATTCTGTGCTTGCGCATGCCCCTGCGAGCCGTAGCCGAGGATCGCAATCGTCTTGCCTTTGAGCTTGCTGAGGTCGGCGTCGTTGTCGTAATAGATCGTGGCTGGCATGGTATTTCCCGTTACTTCGTTTGCTTACCAGAATGAGTGGACGCAATCCAATGATTGGCATCCCTGCTTCCAGGGCCATCAACTCTGATGTCCCTACATCGTGTCGGCTGGGCTGTCGCCGACGTCCGTGTGCCTTCCAGGATTGGATCGAACCATCGCGATGCGACCGGTTCTCACCAACTCCTTGATTCCGTAGGTCCTCATCCGATCGATGAAGGCTTCAATCTTGCTTTCCCGCCCCGAGATCTCGATCATCACCTCGTCGGCTCCAACGTCGACGATGCGACCTCGGAAGATGTCGACAAGTTCGCGAACTTCCGATCGCTTACCACCGGGAGGGGCATGCACCTTGATCAGCATCAAATCCCGCTCGACAAAATCGGAGGCACCGATATCGTCTACCCGTACTACGGTGACAATCTTTTCGAGTTGCTTGCGCACTTGTTCGAGCACTTTGTCGTCCCCGACAACGACGAAGGTCATTCGGGAAAGATTGGGATCCTCCGTTTCGCCTACCGCCAGCGAGTCGATGTTGTACCCTCGCGACGCCAGCATTCCCGAGATGTGCGACAGAACTCCGGGAACGTTCTGAACCAGTGCCGATAGCAAATGCCTCATGACGATTTCCATGGCGGTCGAAAGCCGCAAAGCGATAATTCGTGGGGTTACCCAAGCCACCGCTTCACTTCGAAAACGGAGAGTCCGCTATCGTACCCCACGCCCACCATTCGCTCAAGCGACCCGACTCACGCCTAACCATCTAGCGGGATAAAATCGCCGTGGAAAATTAAGCAAAACTGATAGTGGATGGCGATGTTAGGGGTCGGGTAAAGTCCCACGATGGATAGGGAGACCGACTGGCTGGCTCGATCATGGCGTATGGAGCGGAAGCAATCGATTTCGAGCTGGAAGAAAACGGACATCACGATTGCTTGCTGTGCCTGCAATCGCTTTCGCTGCGGCAGCGTCGGGTAAATCAGAGTGAGTGGATCGTTGAAGTCGATGCATCGATTGGTTCCAGGGCCATCGGAAGATGTGACTCTTGAAAAAGGATTGTGGCTTCGGAGCCTAAGTTACTAGTTGTCATCGTCCTAGTGCTCAATGAAGTGGGATTCGTGCTCGACAGGAAGGGATGGGACCCTGGGGCGTCGGGTACGAGAACGAGTACCGTCCGCAGCAGCGGAC
>JBJSWM010000829.1:0-2985 GCA_046085865.1 Pirellulaceae bacterium | reverse complement strand
AGGCGATTGCAGAGGATAACGCCCACCCTACAACCCGTCAACAGAATTAGATCCGCTCAATCCAGATTCCGCAGAATCACTTAAGCTAATAAAAGGCGATTATTCCCTTGTTGCCATGCTAATGGCTGTCGATCTTCCCGTGAGCCATTCGTCGGGCTGCCAGCACCACCCCGCCGCTGGTGCTCGCCAGAATCGCTCCACAACCAGTTCTCCGCCGTCGCCGACGGATGGCACCTTAACAGCTTGACCCCCGCACCGTAGATTCAAGCCCTATCGATTCAAACCCCCTTGGGACTCTGGCGCCCACGACAGGCCGCCGGCAGATCGTAGGGAGCGACCGATTCCTTGGTTTTGTTTCTGGAGTAGTTTCCCATGGCGAAGGACGAGCAGGTGCTTTGCGTACCGGAATCCCACCTCCTGCAGCTGGGGGCTTTCTCCGGCTTCCTGCCAATCAACGATCAAGCTCGCCTCCTGGTTCTCGATCGCTCCAGCCAATCGTTCCTGCCTCGCAGTCAATGCGAGACCGACCCCCGGTTCAAGCAGTTGATCCCTTATGTGCTGTTCACTTACGCGAATCCCAAAGGTGAGATCGAAGTTTTTCGGTACACGCGGGGCAGTGGCCAAGGGGAGGCGAGACTGCACGCGCTTCAGAGCATCGGGATTGGCGGCCACATCTCCACCGAAGACACCTCCGGAGACCACTGGTATGAGAGTGGGATGAGGCGGGAGGTAACCGAGGAGCTTCATTGGGTTGGGGCTGCTGGGCAAACCGATCCATGGGAATCGCTGCTCAGCGCTCAAGCGATGGCCGGGCTGATCTATGACGATCAAAGCGAGGTGGGTCGCGTCCACCTGGGAGTGGTCCACCACATCCATCTGACCGGCCCCTGGGTTGCAGCACGCGAGGACCAGATGATCGACAGTGGCTTTGTGCCGCTAGAGCAACTGAGGCGTGAACGTTCGCGTTTGGAAACTTGGTCGCAACTCTGCCTGGACCGCTGCATCCACAGTTGGCTGGAGCGGCACGCCGAAGGGGCCTAGATTTCTCCGAAGAAAATCATCACCCAATGCCGTTGCCAAGGCGTACCAGCCCTACGGTGGCCGCCGCGCGAACCGCCCTCACCTTTCGCCAAGCTCACCCGCTCAGCGGCGCGTGCCTCGCAACAAGACGCCGCAACCGAAAGTTTCCTCGAACAGATTGCCGCTTTGCCGCAATGCCAATTGCTCTAGCGACAAGTCCTCCACACCGGCCACGGCGATCACCCAGCGGTCGGCCTGCTTTCGGCATCGGAAACTTGAAATCCTCTGACTTCGCGATTCATCCAGTGCGATCGCCAGCCGCAACAACGATGCCAGCTTCGCCACAGCGACTCGATCCTGCCGATCCAAGGTGGCATACCCTTCATGGCTAGGCTGCGGAGAACTACGACGATGGTATCGGGCCACCAGGGAGACCAGCAACGAGTCTTTTCGACTGAGCCCGAAGATTTCGCTGTTGCGAATCATGTACATCGCATGCTTGTGATTGCTTTTGACGTTGATGAACAGTCCGATCTCGTGGAGCAAAGCGGCCAAATAGAGAATCAGCTCCCACCGCGAATCCAAGGAATGCTCGGCCTGCAGATCGGTGAATAGCTTGCGGCTCAGCGAAGCGACATGGCGCGCATGCTTTTCGTCAAAACCGAATCGGCGTCCTAGGTGGATGGCCGAGCGAATGATTTGGTTGCGAAATTCGGCGGTCCAGCTGTCGCGGTGAGCCAGATCCTGCAGCAATCCATCTCGCAGATTGGTCGTCGCGACGCGGACCAATGAGCACCCTAGGCGTCGAGCGAGGAGGGAGTAGCTGAGCAGCGCGGGACCGATCGTTTCCGCATCCTGAAAGCTGATCCCAAAGCGGTGCACAATCGCCTCTTCCGACATCGGCAGAATCGATCTCGCGAACGCTTCGAATTGCTGGATCGGTATGGAGGCCAGCGATTCACCATCCCAATCCTCCAGAAGATTCGATGCCGCAAAACGCACATCTCCCCCCATGGCAACCATTTCGACAGGACCATGCGTATCCAGCTGTTCGGTGATCTGATCGACAAATCGCTCAATCTGTCGCTCCATCAACTGGTGCAGCTTCCCCTGGGGTACTGTGTAGGACTCCAATTGACTGAGCAATCTTAAGGAACCAAGTCGGTAGGTGTTGGAGAAAATGACATTCCCGCCTCGCACCATCAGCAGCTCGGTGCTTCCACTGCCGATTTCGACCACCACCGTTCGGCTTTGCGCCAGCGAAGGATCGGACTGCAGGAAAGGCTGAATTCCCAGGTAGGTGATTCGATTGACTTCCGCCTCATCCAGAACCTCCACCTCCAGCCCAGTGGCGATGAAGATCCGGTCGATGAAGGCGAGTCGGTTCAGCGATTCCCGCACCGCGCTGGTGGCGACCACACGCATCTGGTCAGGGCGGGTGATGCCGTACTCCTGCAGCAGGCGACGATAACTTTTCAACACGCGCACGCAGTCTTCCATCGCCGGCTTGCGGATCCGCCGGCCGGTGAAGGTGTCCTTACCCAAAGCGACTGCCTGGGTGAGCGATTCGAGCGACCGAAAGGATCCGGAGGAATCGATTTCGGCGATCGCCATGCGGATGCTGGTCGCCCCGATATCGATCACCGCAACCGGCAGTTGGGATGGAACCTCGGTAGGTTGAGGCGTGTTGGAGGATGGCTTGCTGGACATAGGGAATCCGAAAGAGGCGACTGGAGCAGCCTTGCTTCAGGAGGGCACATCCCACCCAATCCGATGGCTGCGGTTCAGCGTAGGCTCAAAGGTCGGCAGTGAAAAGCGAGATTCGGCAGGCTGCTCCATTTTTTGAGTCGATCCGACCCGTGGGAGGGTATACAACCGATCTCACTCTGCCCGTGGGATGCAAAGCTTGCCATGGATCTCACCCTCCCTGTGGGAGGGTCGCGAGGAACGAGTTGGGAGGGCACT
>JBJSWM010000828.1:0-4528 GCA_046085865.1 Pirellulaceae bacterium | reverse complement strand
GTTCTTAGACTTTTGGTATCGCCGGCATCGTCATTGGACTGCTGCCGGATGACCTGAAATCCCAGGCTGGCTTGTGGCTCGACTTCCGGGCGTGGTACACGACCGGTAAGGATTCCATGAAGAATCACCCCTAACGCGAAGACATCCAGTCTTGGCCAATCTGAGATCGGTTCGTCGCCGAATACCTCCGGTGCTATGTAGCCTCGAGTTCCGACGCCGTGGCTAGGTTGACTGGCTGAAAAAACATCCCAGATAGGGCTACCGATGGATTCAGCATCCGCAACTTTTTCCCTTTCACCTCCGTCGTTCGATGCACTGGGCTGGTGGAAGACCTTCGCCAGCCCCCAGTCGACAACCAATGTCTCCCCAAAGGGACCTATCAAGATGTTGGCAGGCTTCAGGTCACGATGTGCAACGCCCCGACTGTGGGCATAGGCGACCGTGTTGCAGACATCGATCAATCGACGAAGCAATTGCCGTCTCTGGTTGTTGCGTTCCTCATCGCAGAGCGTCTGGTCGTGCAGTTGTTCGATCGCCTGCTGCAGGGTTCGCGTGTTGCCTCCTTCCAGCAAACGCATCGTGTAGAAAGGACGCTCCTCAGCATTTCGGCCCCGCGAATAGACAGGGAGAACGCCGGGATGCTCCAGCCTAGCGGTGATCATCGACTCCTGAAGAAACCGGTGCTGAAACTTGGCGTCGTCCGCGCTGTCCGGCTGGATTTCCTTGAGCGCAACACGCCTAGAAAAATCCTCATCCCAAGCGATCAGAACTCGGCCCATGCCCCCTTGAGCCAGAGGTTCCAGCACCCGGTATTCACTCGATGCTCCATAAGGCAGGTCCGACTGGATGCCATTCGTCTCCACTTCCGAAGATTGAACGTCAGCCAGCAACGCCTGCAATTCCGAGCGGACCGAATTGCGAAACGCAGACGGGAATTGCGTTACCATGGCCTCGATGTCGATCGCTTCGCCGCGACGTGCACCCTCCTCAACCGCCTCACATGCTTCGACCAACTGCTTGTAGAACTCGGGCGAAGCCAAGCCGTCAACTCGAAAAGTCATCGCCTCTCAATCGCTTATTCAGATGGCGGTTCCAAATCGCCTGGATCCACTGGATCCGAGCATCAATCGTACGACGTGTTGAGCCTAAATTCCTTGCGATCTGAGCCTTGCTGGCCCCCTCAAATCGCAGCATCGCAATGGATCGTAGCCTTCCCGATGGATCGCTTTCATCGAGCAGTTGGAGCAAGCAATGACACTCTTCGACTACGGCGACAACTGCAGAAGGCGAATCCCCTGCATCTCGACTTCGCTTGGAGGAAGAACGATCCACAGGTACGTAGCACGGCCCCACGCGATAGCGCTTGCGACGCAAGATCGCACGCCGAAAATTCCTCGCTTTGTTGAGCGATATGGTGAAGAGCAGTCGCCACAACTGATCGCGATCGGTCAAATTGGGATAACCACCTTCCAAAATGCGCCGATGGAACTCCTGGAATGTGCTTAGCGCGAGGTCTTCTGAGCCGTAGCCAGGGTCACGGATCGAACGAAGTTGGTGCCTAGCGATTCGCACCAACCGAAGGCCGAAATGCTGCCACAGAAGCGTAGCAGAAGCCGACTGGGTAGATCTGGTGCGATCCACCAACCAGCGAGAAATCGAACCACTTGAGGCGTCTAAAGACATGTTGCCACACGCTGGCTGAGAAAAGATGCACCGCTTTGATTCTAGTCACTCCCCTACATAGGCTCAACGAAATTCAGCAACCCACTGCTTCTCGCTCGCTTCAGGCTCTGCCTCAACTCGAAAGCCCCCGCTTTCCAGGGGAAACGCCGACAGTCAGTCACCCTCTGTCACCTGAGGCTTGCCATCCGCCCTTCTGTCATCACTGGAATCAAAGATCGAGCGACGGTCGCTTTCGCCGACAACCCCGGCAGTGGCTTCGACTAGGACTTCCCCTGGAAAAAACGGGTGCCCCTAAGGGCATTGGAATCAGGATGAGCTTGATTCCTTCCGATAAAGAGGATCGCGCAGGAAATGCCCATCTGGCATGGTAAAATAAGTGGGATCTGAAGGTAACTCCCCGGCAAATCCTTGACTCTTTCGGGTCGTCGAGTTCGATGACCACTGAGTCGGTGTTATCGATTGGGTGCATTTCGGGACGTCCGCATTCATGGGCTTTTTGGTTGCATGGAAAATCTCGAAGCCGGCCCTTGCCTGGCTGATCCGATGCAGCACCCTGCTGGTGGTTCTCTTTGCGCTTTTTGCCGCTCGGCAAGTCCTTTATCCACGAGTGGTGCGCGTGGTGAAGTCGGCGGAGAAAGAGTTGCTGCAGCTGGATGACTTGAAAGCCTCCAGGACCACCATCACGGAGAAAATCGGTCAGATCAAGAAGACGATCACCGAGCTGACAGACAGCCAGAAATCACTTTCGGAGAAAGAGCAGGAATTTCGTGAGGCGATCGACCGGCAGGCCAATGCGATGGTCGAGGCAGCCAACTCGGTCTACCTGAAGAAGAAGGCATCGCTTGAATCCCAACTGGCAACCATGGACCAACAAAAGCCGGGCTGGATCCTTTCCAGTCAACCGATCTGGGAACGGATCCGGCATGATGCCCGACGCAAAGCGATTCAGTCTCAATTGGATGCATTGAAGGTCGGTAAAACAACTCTTTCCGGCTCCGATGCACTCTATCAGCAACTCGATGCCACCATCGCGGAGAAGCTAACCAAACAGGAAGAGCTGATCGCCATGAAGAATCAGCTCAACCAACTCGGGCACCAGTTGGAAGAGACCATCCAGTCGATGCAGCGGATGGAGTCGTCGTTTTTCGCCGAGTTGCGGACGGCATGGACTGGATTCAAGCCGTGGATTTTCTATCTGCTGATCCCGATCCTTTTCGGCAATGCCATCTACTCTTCCTTGATGTTCTGGGGGGTGGCACCTGTCGCCAGTCAACAGCGACCACTTCAATTCGCCCGGGCACCGACCAGTTCCCTGAAATGCTTGGAAGCGCAGAAAACCTACGATGTCCAGTTGCTTCCTGAGGAAAGCCTCTGGACTCGCATGGCATGGCTCAGCCAGCATGGCGGAGCACGCAAGCAGACCAGCCCCTGGTGGCAATGGAAGGCGCTGGGCATTTCTTTCGCATCGGGCATGGTCCCTTGCACGAAAGTCACCAATCCAACCGATCAGGCCGTCCGAACGGCGCTGACCAGCACTCAGGCGGAAATCGAGATCGCGGAAATCACTTTGGATGATCAAGCCGAAATTGTTCTCCATCCCCGTCACATCGTCGCCATTCGTGGACCTATTCAGGCGGAGGCACGGTGGCGTCTATTCCATCTTCATGCTTGGCTTACAGGACAGATCCGCTACCTGATTTTTCGCGGCCCTGGCAGTCTCTATGTTGCTGCGCCACGCGGGGTGGATAGCTTTCAAGTCGAACAGCCGAATCGGCAGCGAATCAGTCAATCGCTGGTTGTCGGGTTCGATACCAAGCTTGCCTATTCGGTCGATCGCACCGAAACATTCTGGCCCTATTACCAAGGAGTCTCTTCTCTTTTCGACGATTGCTTTGAAGGGGAAGGGACCGTACTTCGGCAGCATGCCTTGGAAACGGGACGCAAGTCGGTGCTGGAACGTACCTTTGGCTTCTTTTTTTCCGCACTCGGAAAGCTGCTTGGCTTTTGAGTCGCTCTCCACGATCCCATCTGCCGCCACTGGTTTGGGCCCTCGCTTCGCCGACTTGTCCTCAGTCCGCTGCGGCGGACTGAGGACGGTTCGGAATGCAGCGTGAAGCCCGAACCACCGGTTGCAACCGAGCGGCAGATCGGTTCGGTTCTGAACGCGACCCCTTCTTCGCCGCCGCCGGTTGAATCGTGAGCGATCGATTATTTCTCGGGGATCGGCGTGCACTGCGCCGACGTGACAATGTGCGTGCCTCCCGTCCCATCGGGTAACAGCCTCACTGTGTAGTAACAGGTTCCCCCGCCTTCACGCGACACCGTCCATCGCTCCACCGCATTCCGCTCGCCACCCGGTGGAATCAGCACCTCGATATCGACCACCCTTCGGTCTCTCGCTTGCGGGAAATTGACTCGATCCAGCAGGCGAATCCCCGCCGCGCCATTGGTGACATCTTCGAACAGAACGTCATCGCACATCGATTTGATCCGCACCTCGGGAGGTACCGCCACCGGCGGCTCGATCAGCAATCTCTTTTCCTCTTCATCCAGCCAACCGTTCTCATCGCGATCGGCTTCGCGACAGTCTGCAATCCACTCCGACAAAACCTTTTGAGTCGACTGTCGCAACGAGACGTTGATCGTCGCCCATTCCGCCGGATCCTTGAAACGCACCTTGGATCGACTGTAGGCATCGGCCCCATAGAGTGCAATCCAGCGAGCGTCATAGTGGCGGGGCTGGTCTCGTTCCCATGCAAATGCCTTGTCGATGATCTTCGAAATGGATTGATAGTGCAGGAACCGCGGTTCGATCTGCATCCCAAACTGATGATTCAGCACCGCA
>JBJSWM010000827.1:0-1806 GCA_046085865.1 Pirellulaceae bacterium | reverse complement strand
AAAATATCATCGAAGCCAGTTGGCTGGCCATGACCGACGCGGTCGAATACATCCTACATCGCGAAACGATCCCTCCAGCTGCATGCTCGACCCACTGATGGCTTCGATCGCCTCCTTTTCGATTCCTTTGTTTCCTCTTGATGATGGTTCGGATACCTGGCTATGGCGCACGAAATACCCAATCGCTTCGATTTTGCTACGCAAGCTGGCCTGGTGTATCAGGCGTGGGAGCGCGACGGCTGCTTCCATGCCGAGGTCGATCATGCGAAGAAGCCCTTCGCGATTGTGATCCCGCCTCCCAATGTGACCGGCGCCTTGCATCTGGGCCATGCGCTCAACAACACCCTGCAGGATATTCAGGTGCGATGGCATCGGATGATGGGCGATGCGACGCTTTGGATGCCAGGGACGGACCACGCCGGCATTGCGACGCAGGCGAGAGTGGAGCAGCGGTTGAGGGAAACGGAGAACCTGACGCGTCATGACTTGGGCCGCCAGAAGTTGATCGAGCGGATTTGGCAGTGGAAGGATCAGTACGAGACGAGGATACTCAGCCAGCTGAAAGCCATGGGGTGCAGTTGCGACTGGCGAAGGACCCGTTTCACGCTGGACCCTATCTGCGCTCGAGCGGTCCGGACGACATTTTTCGATCTCTTCAGGAAGTCCTGGATCTATCGCGGAAAGAAGCTGGTCAATTGGGATACTTTTCTTCAAACCGCTGTTAGCGATGACGAAGTCTTTCATGAGACAGTGCCGGGGCATTTCTATCACCTCCGCTATCCGATCGATGCGCCGAAGCCTGGCGAGCCGACGGAGGTGGTGGTAGCGACGACGCGTCCCGAAACCATGCTGGGGGATACGGCAGTCGCCGTGCACCCAGACCCAGCCAAAGCGCTGGAGGAGGCCGAGCGATTGTTGGAGGAGAAGTTGCAGTCGGCAGCTGCCAAGGATCGTGAGGCGCTGGAATCTCAACTTGCGGATCTTCGAACGAGGAAGGTCGAAAGGTTGCCCGAGCTGTTGACGCTGGCGGCGATGGCCAAGCGTGGAGCACTCATCCAGCTGCCACTGACCGGCCGCAAGATCCCCCTAGTGGCCGATCCCTGGGCCAAGCCAGAACTGGGGAGTGGTTGCGTGAAAATCACCCCCGCGCACGACCCAAACGACTATGAAGTCGCACAGCGCTGCCGATTGCCGATGCTCAATATCCTTCAGCCCGATGGAAGGATCATCGAACCAACAGGGCGTTTCAGCGGCCTGAAGATTCCTGAGGCTCGTCGAGCCGTGGTGGCGGCGATGGAGGCGGAAGGGCTTCTGGATCGCGTCGAGGACCGGATGATCGAGCTGGCGCATTCGGATCGAAGCAACACGCCGATTGAGCCGTATCTTGCGGATCAGTGGTTTGTCGCTATGCAGACCTTGGCTCAAACAGCCATCGACGCCGTGAAGACGGGGCAGGTGCAGATCCTTCCCACGCGGTATGCCGATGGGTATCTCGATTGGCTTTCGGAAAAACGGGATTGGCCTGTCGGAAGGCAGCTTTGGTGGGGGCATCAAATCCCCATCTGGTCGCGAATCGCCACGACGCCCGAGGAGTGTGAAGCTTGGCAACGCCAATGGGAATCGACCGAGGAAGCGAAGGAAGGACTGCTGTGCGCGCGGATGGAGTCCCCCGCGACGCTGCATGTCTGCATCCGCGATGAAGATCGCCATCTGGAGGCTCGACTGGAAGCCGATGGCTTTACGCGACAGGAGGATGTGCTCGATACCTGGTTCAGCTCGGCACTCTGGCCCCACTCGACCCTGGGA